>NZ_JBDGJU010000029.1:0-48480 GCF_057656735.1 Microbacterium sp. Soil_C_42 | reverse complement strand
CGCGGGCGGGCATGGAGGCGCAGATCCTGTACTGCCAGCAGGCCGAAGCGCTGATGGTGAACGCGATCCCGGTCGGGTTGGGGATGAAGTGATGACCCGCCACGCCGCCACCTTCACCCCCACCGGCCTCACCCGTAAGGAGCGCCGCGACCTGCAGAAACAGATCGCCGACGCGCAGCAGGAGGAGAAGCCGGCCGCCTCGTCGCGGCGGGATCGGAATCTGCCGGAGCCGGCGGTGCCGGGACCGTTCGGGCCGGGGATCACGCAGGGCGGGTACTGGAACGTCGCGAAGGCGTGGATCCCGACGCATCAGGCGACCTCGCAGCACATCGCCGGGATCTACCCGTTCGTCGCCGACTCCGGGCTCGGGCACCGCGGACCCATCCTCGGGGTCGACCTCAACGCCGACGCGTTGTGGCACTTCTCGCCGTGGGAGGCGTACGT
The DNA here is from genome assembly GCF_057656735.1 of Microbacterium sp. Soil_C_42. Classification (NCBI taxonomy): domain Bacteria; kingdom Bacillati; phylum Actinomycetota; class Actinomycetes; order Micrococcales; family Microbacteriaceae; genus Microbacterium; species Microbacterium sp. Soil_C_42. Next base: position 48,036 of record NZ_JBDGJU010000029.1, on the reverse strand, counting down.
CGACGCCACCGAACGCGGCACGTTCTCGACCAACATCCTGGTGCTCGGGGCGTACCGGGGCGGGAAGTCCGCGACCGTGAAGACGCTCGTCACCCGCTCCATCGCGTTCGGCCACCAAGTCGTCGTCCCCTCAGACCCGAAGGGCGAATGGGTGACCGTTGCGGAGGCGATCCCCGGTGGCCGGGTGATCCGTCTCGGTGGTGGCACCGGCACCCGCCTCAACCCGCTCGACCGGGGCCCGCGGCGCACCGGGGCGTCGGATGAACAGCACGAGCAGATGGTGAAGCAGCGCCGCATCGGCACCCTCATCGCCCTCATCGAAATGACCCTCGGCAACCGGCTCACCGCCGTCGAGCACGCCGCCATCCTCGACGCCCTCGACCGCTGCATCACCCGCACCGGCGATCGCCCCACCCTCCGCGGCGTCTATGAGGAGCTCGGGCATCTGGCCGGCGACACCACGGCGGCGTTCCGCGCCGCGGACGGTGCCATCCAGCCGCGGTTCGTGCTGCGCCGGTTCGTGGAAGGCGACCTGTCCGGTCTGTTTGAGGACGAATCGACGGTGGAGTTCGACCAGGACGCCCCCATCGTCGTTACCGACACCTCCGAGCTCTTCGCCCGCGGAGACTTGGCGGCGCAGCTGACGCAGGTGTGCTCGACCGCGTGGATCCAGGCGGTGATCTCGGATCGTGCGGCGCGGCGGACCCGGTATGTGGTGCGGGAGGAGGGGTGGCGGGACATGACGTCGCTGGCGTCGTTGCAGATGTTCCAGCAGTGGCTGAAGCTGTCGAGGCATTACGGGATCAGCAACATCGTCATCCTGCACAAGATGGGCGACCTCGACGCGGTTGGCGAAGAGGGATCGTTGGAACGCTCGCTGGCGTACTCGATCGTCGGGGACATTGAGAACAAGTTCATCTTCCGCGTGAACCACCAAGAACAGACTGCGCTGCGCACCCGGCTGAACCTGCCGGCCCCGCATGTGGAGATGGCGAGGCAGCTGCGGAAGGGCGAGTTCCTCGCGTACGTCGGCCAGTACTCCTACCTGGTGGACTGCTTCGCCACCTCCACGCCGTGGGAGTACGAGCTGTTCGCCACCGACGACGCCGTCAACCCCGCCGACCGCGACGACGCCACCGTCCGGGTCATCGACACCGGCGCGCTCGACGACTACTGGCCCCAGCCCGCAGACCCAGCCGACAGCACCGTGGACGGCTGGCTGACCGCGGAGAGCCGCGACCTGACCGAGGAGCTGTGATCATGACTACCGTCGCTCACCCCCGCACCTATGCGACCGTCACCGGTCCGACCGCGACCTTCATCGCCACCGACGGACACACCGAACCGGTCACCGCCACAGGGGACGAAGACATCCGCCACGCGGTGATCCGTCGCGCCAGTGACGAGGCTCGCCGCACCGGCACCCCGGTCGAGCTCGTGACCTCCGGCGACCGCGGGCAGCACCGCCTGCTCGTCGACCCCGCCGGCGACCTCACCCTCCTCCCCACGACAGCAGAAGTCGAGCCCGGCGACGACGAAGGGTTGGACCTGGGGCCGTATCAGGACATCGACGACACCATCGCGACGGAACGTGGAGAGGAGGTGAGGGAACAGGCTTCGCAGCCGGAAGCACTCCTCGCAGGTTCCGCGCCGGCTGCGGAGTCCCCCCGCCCCACCTTCCTCACCCCCACCACCGACACGCCACCCCACCCCACCGGGTGGCGTGGTGTGCTCGCCGGCCTCGGCATCACCGTCCGCCCCTCCGCCGCCGAGACGCGGCGGGCGGAGGAGCGGGTGCTGGTGGCGCGGCAGTGGGCGGGGTGCCGCACCCTCGCTGTCGTGAACGGCAAGGGCGGGGTCGGTAAGACCATGACCACCACGATGCTCGCCGCCGTCTACGCCCGGGAGGGTGGCGGGAATGTGTTGGCGTGGGATAACAACGACACCCGCGGCACTCTCGGCTGGCGCACCGAGCAAGGCCTGTACGACACCACGCTCCGCGACCTGCTCCCCGCAGCCCCCGGACTCCTCACGCCCGCGGCGGGGGTGTCGGACATCAGCCGGTTCGTACACCACCAGGCCGCGGACCGGTACGACGTGCTCCGCTCCAACCCGGAACTGCTCGCCACCGACCAGCGGATCGGCGCCACCGATTTCGACTTGTTGATGCAGGTCGCGGCCCGGTTCTACCGGATGGTGATCTTCGATTCCGGCAACGACGAATCCGCCGAACGCTGGTTGCGGATGATCGACTCCTCCTACCAACTCGTCCTGCCCACCCTCGCCAACCCAGAATCCGCCGAATCCGCCGCCCTCCTCCTCGACGCGCTCCGTGGCCGGGACGACCGCTCCGCCGCCCTCGCCGACCGTGCCGTCGTCCTCGTCACCCAATCCGAACCCACCGGCACCACCGCAGCCCGCCGCATCGCCGACGGGTTCACCGGGCACGTCCGCGCCGTCCACACCATCCCGTTCGACCCGGCCCTCAAAGCCGGACCACTCCGGTTCGACACCCTCCGACCCCGCACCCGCGATGCGTGGCTCAGTGCTGCCGCGTCCGCCGCCGAAGGCCTCTAAAGGCGGGGTGACCGGTGAATCAGAGCATCCTTGGCAAGGCGGCCGCGATCCTGATAGTGGCAGCGATGCTGCTCGCGCTCGCGTTCGGGTTCATCGCCGAAGCCACCACCTGGCTCACCTGTGGGACCCGGCCTGCCCCGGTGAACCTGTTCTCCGGTCTGGCGCTCGCCGTCACCGGCAACCCCGACAGCTACATCCCACCCGCCGGATGCACCCTGCCGGTCGCGATCATCCGCATCGCTGATGTGGTGGCGGTGTTGCTGATCGGCGGGCTGGCGGTGTGGGGGCTGGTGGCGGTGCGGCGGTACCGGGAGTCGGATCGGGCGTTCATCACCGACCTGCGCACCAGGCCGGGGTTCGCCACCGCCTCCGAGATCCGGGATCACCTCTCCGCCAAGGCCGTCCTCCGCCGCGCGCACCAGCTCCGTCCCGATATTCCGAAGCCGACCGCCACCGACGTCGGCTGGCGCGTCGGCAGGTCCCGGGGGCAGGACGTGTACGTGTCCATCGAGGACTCCGTCGCGCTCGAGGGTCCGCCCCGATCAGGGAAGGGGTACCGGGTGCTGATCTCGGCGATCCTGGACTGGTCCGGCCCGCTCATCACCACGTCGACCACGAACGACAACCTCACCGCGACGATGCGGATGCGGCAGACCCGCGGCCAGGTGCACGTGTTCGACCCGCAAGGACTCTCCGGCATCCGCCACCCCCTCCGCATCTCCCCCATCACCGGCTGCGAAGACCCCCTCGTCGCCATGCAACGCGGCACCGCGATCATCACCGGCACCGCCCTGGGCGCCTCGCGGACCAACGAGGAGTGGGCGCAAGCCTCCGGCGTCGTCCTCGGCCGGCTGCTGCACGCCGCCGCCGTCGGCGACAAGACGATCGCCGAACTGTACGACTGGGGCACCAGTCCGGCGCAGACCCGAGCCGCCGTCGACATCCTCAGAACCGACGGCACCCCCGGCTGGGGCGACAGCCTCGACGCCACCATCTCCGCCGACGAGAAACTGGTCTCCTCCATCTGGTTCGGAGTCCAAGGCGCCGTCGCCCCACTCGCTGTCCCGCAGATCCGCGACGCCCTCCTCCCCCGCCCCGGCGATGAGGTGTTCGACCCGCGCGAGTTCCTCGACAGCGCCAACACCCTGTACTTGATCGGGTCGTCGTCCGGGGCCTCGGCGATGGGCGGGTGGCTGGGCGCGGTGCTGGATGACATCGTCGAGGTCGCCCGCACCACCGCTCTCGCCTCCCCCGGCTCCCGGCTCCCGCACCCGCTCGGGCTCATCCTGGATGAGATCGCGAACATGTTCCGGTGGGGGAACCTGCCCCGCATCATGGCCGACGGTGGCGGCCGCGGGATCTGCACCTTCATCGTGCTGCAGGCGCTCTCCCAGGCGGAGACGTCTTGGTCCCGTGCGGAAGCGGACACCATCTGGGCCGCCGCGACCGCGAAGGTGCTTCTTGGTGGTGCCAGCCATGTCGGTCATCTCCGCGACATCGAGTCGCTGCTCGGCACTCGCGACACCCGCCGTGAGCAGCGGTCCTGGTCGACCCGGGAGACCGGGCATTCGACCAGTGAGCATCTTGAGCGCCGCGCGCTGATGTCGGTCGATGAGATCCGCCGGCTGCCGCCGAGCGTCGGGCTGCTGGCGTACCGGAACCGCCGCAGTGTGCTGCTCGACCTGGCCGGGTGGGACGAACGCCGCGACGCGCACATCGTCCAGTCCGGCAAGCGGGCGACCGAGCAGGAGCAGCGGGCCGTGTTCGACACGAATGCCCGGGTTCCGAACTCCCGGACCTCCGACGTTCCGGAGTTCGAGAGTGCGGAGCCGGTGGAGGGGGTGACAGAGGCATGAGCAACCGTCGCCGCCCGGCGCTGTTCAATCTGTATCGGAACGAGTTCCTGCGCTCGAAGGCGTGGTTCGCTCGCCGCGACCGCTGGTTCACACACCACGCCACCACCGGGCAGCCACTCACCTGTGCCGGCTGCGGGCGGGCGGCCACTCGCGGCCAGCTCGAGCTGCACCACCTCGACTACCGCGGGGTGAGACTTCTCGACGGCGCCTGGAGCGCCGGGGAGGCGGACGAGGACCTGGTGGCGATGCACCCGTACTGCCACGACTTATTGCACCGGCTCATCGACCGCGACGCCGTCCTCGCCCGCAACCGCACCCGCCGCACCGCCTCCCATCTCGCGCTCACCCGGCTGCGGCAGAAGCTGCAGCCCGACCACGGGGATGCGGCATGACCGATCTGCCCCCGCCGCCGGACTACGACGACGCTGTCGCGAACGACGTCTCCGGGTACGACCCGAACCAGCGGTACGGGCCCTCCGACCCGCTCGGCGCGCACATCATCGACTGGCGCACCCTCCCCGACCACAAGGCCGCCGACGCCTGGGACGCGCTGCGGGACTGGGTGGAATGGTTCACCGTGCGGTACCGGATCTCCGAATCCGTCGTCCCGGCCTGCTGGTACAAGCACGGCCAGCTCGTCGAAGAACTCTCCGCCCTGCACACCGCGCACACCGTCGCGTTCGACACCACCGACGCCGGCTTCGGCCCGATCGGCTGGCACGAACGCCTCAGCCTCGCCCTGCCCCGCATGGCGAAGGCGTACTCCGGCGGCTGCGCCCGCGGACACGACCCCCTCAAACCCCGCTCATGGGACGGGATCACCGATGAGCAGGAATGGGACGCGTGGACCAGAAAGGCCCACGCCCACCGAGACACCACCGGTGTCTCTGACAGGAAGGAAGAAGGATGACCACCAGGATCCCCGTCACCATCGAGGGCAACCTCACCAGTGACCCCGAACACGGCAACGCCGAATCGGGCAACGAGTACGCCCGGTTCACCGTCGCCATCAACGACCGCCGCCTGAACGAGACCACCAACCGGTGGGAAGACGTCGGCACCGTGTTCCACCGGGTCGTCGTGTTCAACCAGCAGGCCCGGCACGTCGCCGACTCGCTCCGCAAAGGCGACAGCGTGATCGTCGCCGGCGACCTCCGATTCGGCACCTACGTCGACAAGGAGACCGGACAGTCTCGAGAGACCCGCGACATCGTCGCAGACAACGTCGGTGCGTCTCTGAAGTTCGCCGACGTCAGCGTCGACCGTTCCCCAAAAGCTAACGGCCCCGCAGCAGACGCTTCGGGGCCGGTAGCGACACCGGCCTCGTACGCCGGCGCCGAACTGTCACGCTGACCTGAACCAACAGACAAGCGGGGCGAGAGTCAGTTGTGAACTGGCCCCTGAATGTCGGACTGGCCAATTGAGAGCCTAAGCGCGAGGGCCTGATCTTGGTACTGCACCGAGCTCAGGCCCTTGAGCTGGCTGGCTGCACTTCTACAATCAGCACAGGCTCCACACCGCAATCGGCGCACCACCTCTCAGCAGACTTAACAACCTGCCTGGACATCACACCTAGACGCGCTCATCGCCAACATCTCGACCGGATCACCGTAACCATCCCTCCCAGGGGAACGTGATCTGCGAGCCTATGAGCGGCTGTCTCGCGGCCAGACGGAGTGTCGTCGCCGCAGCGACTGATCCGATCAGTGCCCCTTTGCGAATTCGGCGCGGCGTGCGGAGTGGTCGTCAGAACCGGGACCAGTCGAAGGACGGCTTGATGTTCAGGTTCACGCCGAGCGTTGACTCCGTGTCGACAACGGTCCAGCCCTCGTCGCCGCGCATCCCCACCACTCGCAGGTCATGTCCCGACGAGGCCAGCTGCGCCACGACGGCGTCGTGAGCGAGCCCGACGTCGAATCCCAGGTGGTGCACGCCGTTGCCGTGTTCGTCGAGGAACTCGCGGAAAGTCGATGCGTTGTCGTCCGGCTCATGCAGTTCCAGAATGAACCCTCGCTCGACGCACTTGATCATCGCGAACTTGATCCCGTAGCACGCCTGCGCGCCGCGATAGCTCTCCGTGGCCTTCGGGGTCGCTTCGAAGTCGTAGATGGTCGGCCGTCTTATGCCGAGAACGTGAGACCACCCGTCGACAGCCTTCTCGATGTCATCGACGACCAGCGCGATCTGGAGAAACGAGTTCAGGGGGAGCGGCTCGCTCACATCAATATCCCTTTCGATAGAGGCCCGGATCCAACTTAGCCTACCGAGCACTCGGTCTGTATAGGATGGTTTTCCATCACTCTTCGTCGCACCCTTCAGGTGTCGACGAATCATCAGACGAAGGAGCAGAAGTCTTGGTTGGAATCGGCTTGGTCGGGGCGGGACTCATTGGGGATTGGCACGTGAGGGGTACTCGGGAGTCGGGGGTGGGGGAGGTGCGCTCGGTCTACAGCAGAAACTTCGAGCGCATATCCCGGTTCGCGGCCGATTGGAATATCGAGCACGCCGCTCGCACCTACGACGAGATGCTGGAGCGATCCGACATCGACGCAGTGATCGTGTCCACGCCGACCGATACGCACAAAGAGTTGACGTTGAAAGCGATCGCCGCCGGAAAGCACGTGCTGTGTGAGAAGCCTCTTTCGCTCACCGCGGAGGACTCGTTGGAGATGGTCGAGGCCGCTGAACGGGCCGGCGTGTTTCTCGCGTGCGCGTCCGCGCGTGGCCGATCCGAAGAACATCAGAAGGTCGCACATAGCATGATCGAGCACGGCGAGTTGGGAGACGTCTACCACGTGCGCAGCACGGACTGGCGGCTTCGAGGGCGGCCCGGACATCACATGTATCACGGAATGCAGTGGTGGATGGATCAGAAGCAGGGTGGAGGCGGTGTTCTCATCGACAACGGCGTGTACATGATCGATTCCGCGATGTGGATGCTCGGTTTCCCGAAGGTCGTGTCGGTTACGGCACAATTGCGCCAGGCGACGGAGGTTCCGCCGCCTGGAGGAATGTTCCAAGACGTCGAGGATCACGCGTTCGTGTTCATCCAGTGCGAGGACGACAAGTCGGCCTTCATCGATGTCGCGTGGGTCTCGAACATGTATCAGGCGAACGGGATCAGCATGGACATCCACGGAACGAAGGCCGGGCTGCGGTCCGGCGTCGAGCCGCTCGTGAAGATCACGAGCCGTGTTGCAACCGCCGAGGAGATCGAGATGGAGGGCAGCGAGTACACCGCTTCGCACCCGATCCAGGAAGTCGTCGTCACGAGTCGGCATCGCGAGCACACCCTGGACACTCAGAGCCACACGAGGGGGGTCACCACCGACTTCGTGCTGGCACTCGACGCGGGCAGACAGCCGATGACGTCGGGGCGCGAGGCGCTCGAGATCATGCGCATCGTGGACGCTGCGTACGAATCCGCCGCGCGCGGGACCAGCGTCGCGCTGGCCCCGGTCGGGCGGGTCACGGTCTGAGCCGTGCGAGACACGTCGGTCGTTATGGATGCTGCGACCGACGTGTCTGGTCCTCTCACCCGGCGGCGTCGGACTCCGAGTGGGATTGCCGGCCTCGTTCGAGAAAGACCTCGAGGATGTCCGCGAAGAGGTCGAAAATCCGAGCTCGGTCCACGGTCGGATCCAGGAGCCACTGAAACTGAAGGCCGTCCAAGGTGGCGATGATAATCGCCGCGATGGCGGTCGCTTCCTCGTCGGAGAGCGGTGTGCCCGGCGAGACGGAGCGCAGAACCGCGGCGTGGCTCGTGCGCGCCCGCGAATACCGCTCGAGGAAGTAGTCGTGTGCCGGATGGTTGGCTGAGACGCTCTCGCCCAGAAGTACGCTCATGACCCGCCTGTCCAAGGGATTCGCCTGGTCATGGTTGGTCAACTGCCGCAGCCCGTTGAGATAGTCGCTCGTCGACGTACGTGTCCCGATCACTCGTTCGCCCGCATCCTGTTCGGACAACAGCGCGACGAGGAGTGCCGCTTTAGAAGGGAAGTGGTGCAGCAGGCCCGGTTGACTCAGCCCCGCAGCCTTCGCCACCGAGGCCAATGAGGTGCCGCGGTAACCACCCTCTGCGAAGAGACGTTTGGCGGCTCGCAGGATATCTGCCCGGCTATCGCCACCTCGTTGCGTCGATGACCGCATCCCCTCCGCTGGCGCACTCGGCTTCTTCATCTGTCCTCAATCCGGTCTGAATACTTCCCGGCGCGTCCGCGGGAGCCTTCACCAAGCTACCGGGTGCTCGGTATCTGGTGTCAGGTTCGATCGTCGCGGTTCGTTGCAGACACGTTTCCGCGCGGAAAATTCGACCGGGTTGGGCGTTTGCAAAGTTCTATTCGATGGATAATGTTATCACCTACCGAGTACTCGGTCGTGTCATGGTTATCAGTTCGACAGCAAGGAGCAGTCATGAAGCGCATCACGCGGACAGCCGCGATCGCCACAGCCGCAGTACTCACCGCGGGGATTACCGGGTGCGGCTCAGGCGGCGGTGGAAACGCCGACGATGTCAGTCTGACGTGGTGGGCGACGCAGCAGACCGGGGCGCTCGCAGATTCGGAGATCGCCTGGAGCGAGGCGGCCGCGCGATATGAGGATGAGACCGGTGTTCACGTCGAAGTAGAGGTGATCCCGTGGGCCGACCTCTATAACCGGATTCTGACGGCGGTAACTTCGGGAAATGGCCCCGATCTGATCAACATCGGGACGACTTGGGTCGGCACGCTGGACGATGCCGGAGCGCTCGCGCCCCTGACTGATGCGCATCTCGAGGAGCTCGGGGGCAGTGAGAAGTTCATCCCGTCGGTGTGGGAAGCGGCAGGCATTCCCGGGAGAGAACACACGGCTGTGCCGCTGATCGGGAGCGTGCACTCGCTCTACTACAACACGGCACTCTTCGATGCCGCGGGTATCACGGAGCCACCCGCGACGTGGGACGACTTCGTCACGATTGGCAAGCAACTCACCGTCGACACCGATGGCGACGGTGTCATCGATCAGTGGGGCTTCACCCATCGAGGTGCGGCGGGAACGACGAACACCCAGCGCGCTTTCGCCCTCGGGCGTCAGGAGGACGGCGCCCTATTCGACGACGAGGGACACCCAACGCTGACCGACCCAGGGCAGGTGGCGGGCATCGAACGCTTCATCGGGTTCATGACGACGGATGGCATCATGGCGCCCAGCGACGCCGAACTCGACCAGGAAGCCGACACCATCGACAAGTTCGCCACAGGACAGGCCGCCATGATGATCTCGCAGAACCCCACGGAGTCGTTCGTGAGCCGCGGATTCGACGACTGGGCAATCGCTGCGATGCCGACCGTCGAGGGGAGGGAAGAGTTCCTCAGCCCGATCGGTGGGACGAACATCGCCGTGTTCGAGAACTCTGAATACCAGACCGAGGCGTTCCAGTTCATCTCGTTCCTCACCTCTCCGGAAGAACAGGCAATCCTTGCGGCAGCGTTCGTGGATCTACCCGTCGTCTCAAACGCTTTCGATCTCGAGCCTCTGGCGAGCAGTGACGACCGCACCTTGGACACGCGCCGCGACGTCATCACGAACGGCGGGCTGGCCTACCCGCTCGCGCCCATCATGGGTGATGTCGAGATCGCCCTCGGAAATGCCATGAGAGAGGCGTTCCAGGCCTATGCGACGGGTGGCGACCCCGATGTCCTCGGCCGGCTCGAAGCAGCACAGAACTCGTTGGACTGACATCGAATGAAGGGGAGGCGGGTATGGGCCCGCCTCCCCTTGACTTTTGGGAGCCTCCATGAATACATCAACGGCAACGTCTCCGCAGACCTCACAGGACACGCCTCGTCGTGTCTCGGCGCGCCGCGAGTCCTCCCTGCCACGACGCACGGGGATGAGTCGCTCGAACGCTCGTCTTGCCTACATTCTGATCTCGCCGACCATCTTCTTCGGTTCGCTCATCCTTCTCATCCCCCTTGTCGTCGGCGTCTCCATCTCGTTCCTCGGTCTCGATCGGCGGACAATCCGCGAGTGGTGGACGGCGCCCTTCGTCGGGCTTAGCAATTTCATGGAAGGACTCGACCCTTCCACCGAAATCGGGTCGCAGTACTTGGCGACCGTGGGACGAACCGCCATCTACGTCGTGGTCGTTCTCGGAATCTCGTGGGCGCTGGCTATGGCGGGCGCGGTCTTCCTGAACACGAGTTTTCGTGGTCGCGGCCTCTTGCGGACGGTCTTTCTAGCGCCTTACGCCATTCCGTCCTACGTCGGAACTCTGGCGTGGGCCTATATGCTCAACCAGAACGACGGGATCGTCAACCGCGTGCTCGTGGACGAGCTTCACCTGCTTCCCGATCGACCGTTCTGGCTGATCGGGGACAACGCGTTCCTGTCGCTGATCGTGGTCAGCATCTGGTCGCTGTGGCCGTTCGCCTTCCTGATGCTGCTGGCCGCGCTGCAGAACTTGCCGACCGACGTTTACGAGGCGGCCGCACTCGACGGTGCCTCGAATTGGATGCAGTTCTGGCAGATCACTCTTCCATTGCTCCGGCACGCCAACGGTGCTCTCCTGCTCATTCTCGGGCTCTGGCTGTTCAATCAGTTCGAGGTGCCGTACGTGCTGTTCGGCCCTTCGTCGCCCGACTCCGCGCTGCTGATCAGCCCGCTCATCTATCAGAATTCGTTTCAACGCTGGGAGTTCGGGATCGGCGGCGCGATGAGCACCATTCTTCTCGTCGTTCTTCTCTTCGTCTCGGTCTACTTCATCCGCCTCGTTCTTCCGAAGGAGCCGAAGAATGCGTGAAACTCGTGGGTTCAAGGTGGCGCGGGCCATTACCCTGACGCTGCTTTCCGCATTCGTGCTGGGACCGATCCTTGTCATCGTGCGGACAGCTGTCAGCCCGTTGTCGGGTGCGTGGGATGGCGACTCGCTGTGGATTCCGACCGCGATCACCATCCAGCCGTTCGTCGACATGTGGACGACGGTGCCGCTCGCTCAGTACTTCCTGAACTCGCTGATCGTCGCGAGCGCGGCGACATTCCTGTCCGTGCTGCTGTCCATCCTGGCGTCCTACGCGATCGCGCGGCTGTCGTTTCGAGGGAAACGGCCGTTCAGCATCGTGATCCTCTCCACGCAGATGTTTCCGGGAATCCTCTTTCTTCTCCCCCTCTTTCTGCTCTTCACTCAGATTCAGCAAGTGATCGGCCTGCAACTGAACGGAAACTATGTCGGTCTGATCATCACGTACATGACGTTCACTCTGCCGTTCTCGATCTGGATGCTCGCGGGCTTCTTCAGCTCGATACCGCAGGAGTTGGAGGAGGCGGCGATGGTCGACGGTACGAGTCGGGTCGGGGCGCTCTTCCGGGTCGTGATCCCTGTCGCGCGGCCGGGCATCATCGCAGTAGCGATCTTCTCGTTCATTACCGCGTGGGGAGAGCTGCTCTTCGCGTCCGTGCTCTCGAACAACGCCACCCGCACGCTGCCCGTAGGGCTGCAGGCCTATTCGAGCGAGTCGGACGTCCTCTGGAACCAACTGATGGCGGCGTCGCTGCTCGCCTCTCTCCCCATCCTGATAGCGTTCCTGCTCGTCCAGAGGTATCTCGTCGCAGGGCTGTCCGCGGGCGCGATCAAATAGCGTCCCGCGCGGTGCGTGATCGCGGGTGGTTGAGTGATCGTCGCGACGAGAACGATCAGAAAGGTGTTCTCGTATGTCGTCTCGTCGTGTTCCGAAGGGCCGCGTCGTCGGCCGATGACGGAGAAGCGTCACCGCTTCTTGGAGCTGCGAGCGGAGGGCGGGACGTTGCGTGGTGCGTGTCGCGAGTTGGAGATCCACCGATCGACGGGCCAGACGTGGAAGAGCGGAACGACGGTGCGGCGCAAGGATGGCACGGTCAAGTTTGTGCAACCCCTCGAGCCGCTTGCTGTCCGCGTGATCTCACCTCGGTTCCTGTCGGAGGACGAGCGGAGGCAGATCGGTGATCTCGCGAGCCGCGGCAACGGTCCGACCGCTATCGGCCAGCTGCTCGGACGAGCCCCCTCCAAGATCAGCCGAGAACTGCGACGCAACCTGCACCCGGCGGGGTACTACCGGCCGTTCCACGCGCACGCGGCCGCCGCAGCCCGCCGACATCGCCCGCACCCGCTGAAGCTGATCGCTGATCCGGTGCTGAAGGCTTCCGTGTTGGGCAGGCTGCGGGAGCGGTGGAGTCCGCACCAGATCAGTCGGGCGCTCCGGCACGCGCACCCCGACGAGCCGGCACGGCGGGTCGCCACTGAGACGATCTATCAGGCGATCTATCGCTTCGGTACCGGGATCCTCCGCAAACCAGCGGGTCCCCGTTGCGGACCTGGCGTGATCATCGTCGTGGTCACGCGCGCCAAATCCGTGCCGGGCAGCGGTTCGCGCAGCCCAGGCTGTCCGTTCACAGTCGCGTCTGCGAGCCCACCGATCGGTCCGAAGCGGGACACTGGGAGGGCGACCCCATCGTCGGACCACAACCGCTACGCGATCGGTGCCCTGGTGGAACGGCAGACCAGCTACGTGAAACTGCTGCACCTGCCGCCGCCACAACTCGCTCAAGCTGCAAGCCGAGCTGGTGCGCGCGTTCGGTGAACTGCCGGAGCCGTGTTGCGCCGGACATTGACGTGGGATCAGGGCACGAGATGGCCAGACACCTCGACATCACCGCCAACACTGGCGCGCGAATCTACTTCTGTGATGCGGCGAGTCCCTGGCAGCGCGGAAGCAACGAGAATGCGAACGGGCTGCTCGGCCAATACTTCCCGAAGCCCACCGACCTCTCCGTCCACACTGCCCGCGACCTCACCCGCGTCGAGTCCGAACTCAACCGTCGAATCGTGCTCGGCGACCGAACTCCTCAGGACCGAGTCAGAACAGCTGTCACAGGCGCAGAGAGTTCGCCGCTCGAGGTAACGACGTAGCGGGAGATGCTGCGGGCGACTCCCGCGCGACGTTCTCGGTGCGGTGCCGCGCGGGGTCGAGCCCAGCCCGGATGCGACGTTCGGTCTTGGCGACGTCGAGCTGCCGGGCTTGCTCGCGCTGTGTACGGACGAGGTCCGCGTGGTCGCGGGTGCGGGATTGGTACTCGTCGGCGAGCCGGCCTCGATCGGTGTGGAGCGCGCCATCAGATTCGACAGGCCGGCCGTGGTCGGTCGCGGCGTCGCCGGCGATCCGGGCGTCGAGATCAAGGAGCGCGCGCCACGTGTCGTGCAGCCATTTGGTGGCCGCGTCGACCTCGCTGCGGCTCGTCGCCTCTCGCCGCTGGTACTCGGCGTGCACGCGGTCGATGTCGCGAACGTGGCCGAGGGGTCGTCGGGTGTGGTCGGTCCACGGGGCAGACGCCGGTAGGCGGGCGGCGCGGCTCAGCTCGGTGCGAGCGGCACGAAGCGAGTCATCGATGCTCACCTCGGGGATGCCGCGGAGCATGCTGTCCGCGATCCGGTCCCGCGCCGCCGCGTCGGTGCCGGCGATCGCAATCGCCTCGTTGCGGCTGCGGCCGCGGGTCATCCCGACGTAGAGCCCGGACGCGTCCACGCCAGGGCCGACGACGGCGGCGTCGGTGGTCTCCCCCTGGATGCCGTGCACCGTGGCCGCGTAGGCGAGGTGAACGTGGCGGGCCGCATAGTCGGTGGTGACGGTGCGGGTGTCGCCGCTGTCGGAGGTGCTGACCAACTCCAGGCCCGTGGGGGTGATGTGGCGGATGATCCAGACGGCACGGTTCTCGACGCCGGCGTAACGGTCGTTGCGGCGGGTCTGCACCACGTCACCCTCCAGCAGTCGCTGCTCGTCCCGCCCGACCCCGATTCGATGCAGGGTGAGCTCGCCGGCATCGACGCGACGCTGCTGGATGGCCTCATTGATCGCGTCGGCTTCATCGTTGGTGCCGGTGACCAGCGCGACGCGGTGGTGGTCGCGGGTCCACCGGAAGTACGCCTCGACCAGCACGTCGCGCGCCTGCACATGATCCACCACCCGATGGATCAAGCCCCGGGAGTCCAGCTCTGCGGCGACCGCGAGGGCGGCCTCCTTGGACGCGGGTTCCCGCATCCGCAGCGTCAGCGCGGCGTAACCCGAGTCACGGAACCGATGCACAGCGGTGAGTTCGACGACGGCCGTCGCACGCCAGGTGAGGGCGGCCATCGCGCCGGAATGCCCGACCGGGCGGGCCTGCAGGTGATCGCCGACCATCGCGATCCCGGCGCTGGTGTCGGCCGCGATCGTCGCGAGCGCATTCGCGGTATGCAGGTCGATCATGCCCGCCTCATCCACCACGATCCGATCCCCCGCCGCCAGCAGGAACCGTCGTGGTCCCTCGTACACGTATCCCGTCGCGGTATCGAGGTCGCCCGGAGCCAGCCGGGTCCACACCTCGGCGCCGGCGTCGTCGCGACCCCACCGGTAGCCGTGATCGGTCAGAAGAGCATGCAAGCTCGACGCCGTGGTGCCGAGCTCGCGACCGGCGACCGATGCCGCCTTCTTCGTCGGCGCCACAACGACCATCGCCTTCCCACGACGGGACAGCGCGGTCTTCGCGACACGCAGCATGGTGGTCTTTCCCGCACCCGCAGGCCCGGTGATCGACACGAGGCGATCGGTGCCCGCAATCGCCGCAGCCGCCTCCACTTGCTGACGGTCCAGCGCGACCTCCTCTCGCAGGATCTCGCCCGCTACGGCGACCACGTCCCGCTCGGGTGCCGGGGTTCCGGCGTGGGTGAGGGCGTCCAGTCGGGCGGCGAGTTCAACCTTCAACGCCGCGGTGGCACTCGCCATGTACCCCTTCACATGGGCGGCCCGGCCGCCTTCCTCCGGCAGGAGGTCGACGGTGAACTCGACGGCGCGGCGCTGGACCTCATCGATCACCGGTTGCAGGTCCCGACGCGCGCTGACGACGCCCGACGACGCCAGCGCGCGAGTCGCACCGGCGCGCAGATCGAACAGGCTGAACCGTCCCCCGCACGCTGAGGAGCGGGCGTCCGCGTCCACCACGGCGCGCGCCGCGAGCAGGCCGAAGTCG
Organism: Microbacterium sp. Soil_C_42; assembly: GCF_057656735.1. Taxonomy (NCBI): domain Bacteria; kingdom Bacillati; phylum Actinomycetota; class Actinomycetes; order Micrococcales; family Microbacteriaceae; genus Microbacterium; species Microbacterium sp. Soil_C_42. The sequence goes on along the minus strand of NZ_JBDGJU010000029.1, from coordinate 32,587 downwards.
AGTTCCTCCAACGTGACCGCACGCACCGGCACCGCGGCTCGAGGCTCGCGCAGGGTGGGGTCGAGGGTGACGAGTTCGTCGGTGATGAGGCGTTCCCAGGCGGTCTCGTCGATGGTATCGGGCTTGTTCGGGCGGGCCTTCGCCCACGCCAGCCGGTCGATCTGTTGCAGCTGATCCGGGCTCGGATCCTGACCGGGATGCTCCGCTCGCCACGCGGCGAGCAGCATCGCCCGGTTCGCCTCGATCTGCGTCGACCGCCGGGACAGCGGCCGCACCACATGCGCCAACTCCGCGATCTCGCCCTCGGCGTTCAGTGTGTAACCGTGGCGGGCCAGCGCGTGCAGCCAGTCCGGGTCGGTGCGGGCCGCGAGTTCCCCCTCCGCGTTGATGACGGTGTGCAGCTTCATCGCGACCCGGGAGTCCACGTTGGACCACTGCCCGTCCTGGCCCAGCACCTTCACACTCAGCCACAGGTGCCGGTGAATGTGCGGGTCCAGCGCCCGGGAGCGCCGGTGCTGCAGTTCGATCACCTCCACCCGGTGCAGCGCTTCGCGGTTGCGGCCGCCCGCGCCGCGACGGGCATTCAGCTCCGCCTGCCAGGTCGTGATGATCCGATCCCGCAGTCGGTCCTGCAGCGCCTCGAACGCAACCGCCAACTCCGGATGGATGAGGGCGCCGATGCTGTACGACTTCGGCGCATTGATCGTCCCATCCAGGATCAGATCCGCGTCCGCGGAACGCAGATCCCGCCCCCGCCGCTCCCCCGTCACCGGGTCGCAGCCATCCACCCACCGCCGCAACGCGGCCTCGTCCAGCAGGTCCGTCCGGATCAAGCCGGCCTCGACCGTGAACCGGGTCACGCCCGCCGAGCCATCGCCCCCGTATCCGGCGAGCGCATCCACGCCGGCCGATCGCAAGTGCGAGTCACACGACCCCTTCAACGCGTACGAGATCGCCTGCCGAACCCCGTGCGATTCGACACCCTGCTTCCACCGCTCGAGGCCACCCCGCATTCCACCAGAATAGACCCAAAGTGCTTAACTCGAAACGACTTCCACAGAAAGTGCCTGCGTGCATTCCGATTTTCTTGGTCGCACTTCCTTTTCGTGGCGCTCGTCGCTCGTCGCTCAACGCTCATCGCTCGGGAGACTCTCGTCAGCGCGGGCTTCGTCCGTGGCGCGCGGCGTCTGCGGAATTCGACCTGGCGTTCGCAAACGAAGCCTCCATCGCGCACCTCATCGATCCGGCTATCCGCAACCACACCTGCCACGGCTCCGATCGCGCCGCCGCCCTCCCCTGGCGCCTCGAGCAACGACCACCTTGCGGTGGCGAGCCTGCGGTCGTGATTCGCCCTTGAGTAGGGTTCGAGGGGTGAAGAACCTCCGGCTGGTCCGTTCGTCGTCCCTGAGCCACGCCGAGTACGCAGATGCGTCAATCGTCCGAGCGGACAGCGAGGTGCTCTTCCTGGCTGGCGCGTGCCCGCTGGACGAGCAAGGCGTTGTCGTCGCTCCCGGGGATGTCGCGGCGCAGACGCGCAAAGCCCTCGAGAACATGGATACGGTCCTCGGGCGATGTCATGTCTCTCTCGAAGACGTCGCCTTCGTCCGTGTGCTCGTAGCGACAGACCAGCCGGAGAGCCTCGGCGTGGCCTGGGCAGTCGTGCGTGAGCATTTTGGTAGCCACGACGTGCCGGCCACGTTGCAGGGCGTATCAGTACTCGGATACCCCAACCAACTGGTCGAGATCGAGCCGGTCGCTGCTAGATCGCCGCGCTGAAGCGGACCGGCTAGCGTCCAGGCAGTCGCCCTTCGTGCGCCACCGTGCGGCCGAGGGCATTGGCGCCTTCGATCGCGGACGGCGCGTGAAGTACCGCAGCAACGGAAGGCCGGCCTCATCAGCGAACTCGATCGCTGCCCTCGCGTACGAGCCACTCGTGAAGAACATCGGACGCCGATCCAATACTCCAGCGGCACCGCACCATTCCCGTACCGCTGCGACCCCAACGGAACCTTGATAGTGCTTCACCTGGACCGAGAGTAGGCCCCGCTGATCACGTCCACTCCGCCGTCCGCGACGTACCGCGTGACGTCCGCGTCACGCGCCCGAGAGCCCCCTCATCCATTCGGCTACGAACAACTCCGCTTCGCGAGGAGTTGCAGTAGCACCGATTCCATCCGGTATCTTCCGTCGATGCCAAGTCGGTTCGGAGTATCGATCTGAAACACGAGCTTGTTGCGGCTTCTCAACGTCTTGGGCTTCCCGACGCGAGGCTTGACTCCGCAATCGGGCGTCCCGCTCCCGGAGCGACTGTTCCCAGCGAGCTTGCTGCTCCGGCGTGAGTGATTCCAGAGAGTGGTGCGATTTGGCAGCGTCGCTCAGTTACCGGGGGCAGGTAGGGTCGATCACACGGTTCGGGTTCGGTCGGACTCTAGCCGTCAGTGGCCGAAACGAGACGGCGCCGTTGGCGACGGGATTAGCCCGGCCGCCACCGCGGCTGTGAACTTCACGACCGCGCTGGCGCGCGTGGCGGCGGGTATCGAGCGGATGACGTTCTGACGATCGTCATCGTTCAAGAATGGACCGGGGGTCGCACCGACCCAGTCGTGAACAGCCCGGGACCACGCTTCGGTTGACTCAACCACCACGTGCGCTATGACCCGAGCGTATGAGTCAGGAGTGCTCCATGACGTCGTGATCGACGCGTGCTCTCCGTGCGCGACGGCAGAGAGCGCCGAGTAAAGTGCGCTCGCGCGCGGGATCTCGTCTTTGACACGCTGTGAGTAGTTGAACCGGACTTTCGCGCGGGCGCGCTTGGGTCCTCTACCAACGAAGACCTGCGCAACATCGTCCTGGGCGACTCCGTGCTCGTTCACCCGCAGCTCGATCTTGACGTCGGTCCCGGGCTGACCCAACTGCTGCTGAAGTTTGTCCCTCAGTCTCCTCATGGCAGCCGCATCGTCAGGTCTAGAGGCGGCGATGCTGTTCTCGACTGCGGCGAACATTGCCGCGTAGCCACGCGCCGCACGCTCGTTCGAAGACAGGCCCGGATGCACGATCCAGGCGCCGGACGCCGCGACTTCCGCGATAGCGCGCGCAATCACCATCGCCGGCAACGGAAGGAACGTGTCATCGTCGAGGAGACGCTTCAGGCCCGCGAGGTGCGTCACCAGAGCATTCGTCGTCGCCTCAACGTGCTCAAGGATCTGCTTGAAGGCGAGCAGATGCTCGTCCTTGACTGCGCGGGCTTCGTCCGCGCCGTAGGGACTGGTGGGAGACGTTGCCGCGATCCGATCGTTCATCTTCGAGGAGACGCGCTCAGCGTGTGCGAGGCACTGCGAGACCAGCCTTCGAGCAGCGTTCGCGGCAAGTTGAAAGCGCTCTTCGTCGTCGGCCACGAGACTCATTGTGGCGCATCAGTTCTCAACGCACTGCCGGAGGCTCATGAGTCGCTCGACGCGAGCCTCCAAGGGAGTCCGACCGCTGGAGTCGCGCCACGAACGAACGCTGACGGAAGGCCTTCGGCCGGCGAGGGGTAGGGGTCGCCGACTGGGTCACTCGATGGCGTCATCGATCAAGCCGAACGGAGGCACCGCGCGATTGCCCGAGAACCGCACCACAATGCTGCCGGTAAGTTCAGGCGGTGGTGAGTTGTCGACCAGGATTGCTTGAGCGCCTCGACCCGCCGCACTTAGCCATGCCGCCAGGTGCGCGTAGACGTTATCGACGAGCTTCGCATCAGCGAAATCAGCGTCATCCGGCCCGGCTCTATGCCCGAGATTCTTCTGCGGGCTGTCGATGACAAGCAGGCCTGGGAGCAGCGCCTGCCGCTCCCAGCTGATCTCCCAGAGAGCCATCGCCCACGCCAGACTGATTAGGACGAGCCCGCCGCTGCTGGCCTTCGTGTAGACCGCACCTCGCACGTGCGGGATCAGCTTGTCGTCGAGCCAGGCGTCCCCCTTCAGCTTGGGATAGCCGAACTCGTCGAGAATCTTGACGAACCTTTGAGACAGCTCCTTCTTGACTTCGGCGCGGTCCGGTCTCGTGCTCAACTCTCGTTGCTCCCGCCGAAGCCGCGTGACGGCGCCCTGCCGCAAATCACGCTGACGTTCCGCTTCTTCGACGCGGCTCCAGAAACGCACCCCGACCTCAGCACGCGCGACGCTGGATTCCGCTGCACTGAGATCTCGCATCAGCCGGTCTCGCCCTGCCAGGAATGGAGCCGGCAGCTCCGCCGCCTTGTCGAGTTCGGACGCGATGTCCTGAACCGCGACGCGCGCCGAGTCTGCTCGCGCCTGAAACACGCGCAGCTCTGACTCGAGCCGATCCAGGTATTCAGTCAGCTCGTCCAACCGCTGACTCGTGGAACGTAGCTCCCGTCGCGACAGCAAAGTGCTCGATTCCGCCACGGACTGCTCGTCAGATCCACATAATGAACAATGTCCGTGATCGAGACTGACGTCCCGTCCTAGGTTCGTCAAACATGCTGGGCACACCTCGATCCGCAACGGATCGAAGACTTTCTCTGCCTCGGTGAGGAACGTCAGTTTTCGCTTGTCGTCGGCGTATTGGAGTGCGAGCGCCCGAAGCCGGTCGATGAGACTTTCGCGCAAACGAACGCGCTCCCACGCCTCGGACTCGAAGCGCTGTTGCTGTGTGAGGCGGTTCCGAAGATCCGACAATCCATACTGCGCGGCCGACTCAACGCGGTCGGTCTCCGTGACTCTTGCCTTAAGCGCGTCCCTAGCGGCGACGGCTTCGTCAAACAGAATTGATGCGCCCGTAGGACCGAGCGGGTACTCCTTGTCTACGACAGAAGTCAGGGCCCGAACTGTGGATTCAGCTTCACGCAGGGCCTCCTCGGCCCGTCGAAGACGCTGAGTGGCCAGCCCCAGTTCTTCGTCGGACACTTGAAACGCGAAGTCGATGGTCTGCTGAAGTTTGTACGCGACAACGGGGTTACCGTTCTCAACCAACAGGTTTTGACTATCAAGTCGCGAATTATGGAAGAAGATCAAACGCGACAGGTCTTGGAAGCTGAACGCGTGCGTATCGGCGTTTGGATTGGCTGCGCTAGTGTTCAGTCGGGCGCCGGCCAATCCGAGAGAGTCCATCAAGAAGTATGAGAGGGAATCCTCAGATCCGGGCTTTTCGAGTTGATACCTCTCCTCGATCGCGCCCCCGACGAGCTCGATAGGCGCATTCCAGACTGACGCAAACTTCGACGGGGTTCCCACCGTCGTCCTCTGAATTGTGTAGACCTCGCCGTTGAGTGACACCTCGAGAGCTGCGCTCGTAACGTTGTCCCGCATTTCCTCGTGATCGGGAAAGTCGTCGCCGCCTAGCAGGTAGGCGACGTACTCGATGACACTCGTCTTGCCCGTCTGTGACGCCCCGGCGATGATCCCCAGCGAGCGAACGGAGTCGGCCCTAAGGAAGCTGACCTCGTATGTCCGGGGGTTGGAAATCGTTCCAAACAACCTCAGTCGGCGGATGCGAAGTCCGGTAAGCCCATCCGCGCTCATGACTCTCCAATTTCTGGGTGAACGACGTCGTCGAAGAGATCCAGCATCAGCCAGTGAGTTCCTGCCCATCTAGCGCTCGCGTCGCGTAGAGCTCTATCCGACAGTTTGCTCAAGCGGACAAGCACGATCTCTGCCGCGAGCCGATAAGCATCCGCGTACGCCGTTTGCAGTTGCTCGGCAGCAGCCTCTCCGGCAACAGTGATCGCGAACGCTTCCTCTCCAATCGCGATGAGTCCGCGCGCAACGAGGAAAGCGAGATCCGCGCGAATTCGCTCCCGGCGGCTCACAAAGCGGTGACCAAGCGACGCGTAAGAGAGTTGGCCCCGGGTATACCCGACGAGCTCAAGCCGGAGCGTGTCCCGCTGATCGGCCACGTCGTCCCCAGACAACACCGCAAACGGGTTGGCAGTGAAGAAATCGTAGGTAGCCACCCGGTCCGTGGTGGTCATCTGAACGGCCACTCGCGAAGCAACTGAAAACGCGAGAAGTAACTGCGCGGTGCGGAACGAGACGTGTCCATCCAAGTCGAGGGTGGGTATGAGCCCATCTTCAAGCGTCTCCACGTTCGATCACCTCCGCCACAACATCGTGGCCGCTGGGGCCGATGTGCTCCTCGGCAGCCTGCCGCCAGTTCAACACCCAGCCAGCCCGAACATGCTCCACCAGCCGATGTGCCATCCCCCGTCGGTGTGCCGGACGCAGTGGCAGACCTTCCGCCGACGGCAATGCGCTGGCCGCTGCCGTCACCGCGGCCACCAGCCCAGCCATTCGACCACTCTCATCGGCGGCGGGGCTGGCGAGGTTGAAGGCTGACTCCCACTCTCCGTGGATATCCAGTTCGATCTCGTTGAGTGCGCTCAGTTCACCGGGAACCGCTCGTGCTGCAACATCCCTCGCCATCGCCTCCGCCGCAAAGAAGTAGCCCTTCGCAGCGTCAGTCTCGAGATGCCCAGCGAGGTGGAGTTGCCTAACGAACAGGGCTCCCTCCAGCCCACTGAGGTCGCCCGCCACCTTCACCTCCACCGAGCCTGATGGCGTGCTCGCTTTTGGGAAGTATTGTTCGCGAACCCAGGCGGCGTCGGGTCGCATCAGCTCCCGTCGCATGCGTCCACCGTTTTTCAGCTCAATGACGATGCCCTTGTGCTTCCTACGCTTCCCTGCCGCCCAAGTGTCGAACCACTTCTGCTCCTCGGGCGGTAAGACGGAGGGTACGCAAAGCGTCCATGCCGCGACAGTGAACGAGTTCTCGTCAGCCTTCTTCATCACCTCGTTGAATGAGCTTCGAATCTGTCCACGCTGCGACTCGCCCCAATCGAGGAAGAACTTCGACTGCCAGACCACCATTTGCCCGTTGAGAGCGCCCACATAGGTGTCTATGCCCCAGTCGCTACCGGATGGGGCAGCGACCTCTGACGCTGCCGGCACCTGCACTGAGACAAGGTCTGTGACCAGAAGCTGAAAACGTTCGCGAGCACCGGCAAACGTCTTGCTGTCCTCAAGGAATCGCCGGAAGAGCACGTCAGGCGCCGCTAGCTCGTCCATGCGCCCCCGTCGCCAGCCAACTGGCTCTGCCCCCCGTATACCCCGGGCCATTTGGCCCTGAGCATGAGACTAGCGAGTCGTGTCATTGGGCACGGACACCATGCGGGCGGGCTTCTCGGATCCGGTCGGCATGACTGCCCTGAAGACTCCGCAAGAATGGCGCGCCTCAACAGACCCGTCCCATCGGCGGCTAGGCTCCCGATGACTCCGTCACGCGAAGCGCCCAAGGGGTCGGGAGCCTAGCCGCCGATGGGACGGACGAAACCCCGGCGATATGGCTAGGCCAGTGATCGTTCCGGGGTCTTCGTAGAAGAGCTTACGTCATCGAGGCTGAGTGTCAACCGCATCCGGCCCCTTCAAGACCGACATGCACAGCGAACTACTTCCGCGTGTCACAGCAGAGCGCCTCGGTTCCTATCTTCGCGCGAGCGGTGGTGATGTCCCCGATGCGTTCGCCTCCTACGAGTGGGACATGCGGGCTGTCGCGAGCGTCATGGAACTCACATCGATGGTCGAAGTCCTCGCGCGCAACGCGCTCGATCGAGAGCTTCGAAACTGGGTGCATCGACGCCGAGCCGGCGCATCCTGGCTCGACGTCGCGGCCCCGATTCGCAAGGATCAGCGGACCTCCAGAAGGCGCGTGACCGAGCGACTCGACAAGTTCGGCGACCTGAGGTTTACGGTCGTGTCATCGCTGAACTCCCGCTCGGATTCTGGCGCTATCTCGTAGAGCCTCGATATCTGACAGCACTGCACTCTGGGTTCCGGCAACCCATCGGGCGTTCCCAGTGGGTGACACCGGCCTTCGCAGCCGACAGAGGAACATTGCGTTTCGGATGCAGCAGCTCAACTTCGTCCGGAACCGCGCGGCTCATCACGAACCGATCCACGCACGAGATCTGAGTAGAGATCTGCAGTTCGCTCTGGATCTCGCCGCGTGGATCTCACCAGCGGGGGAGGTCTGGGTCAACGCAACGTCATCGTTGCCGTCGATCATTCCAAACAAGCCGCAGTGGTAGTGCGATTCGGGCGGTCACGGGCCGGGGGTATCAAGGTGATTTCGAAGTTCGACCGCGCGGTGCGACCCACGAACGCCACCATTGGACGGGAGTCGCGTGAAGGTCTTCATCAGTTGGTCCGCCGCGCTCCGATCGCGCGTGGGCGAGCTCGTCCCCTCTCAAACAGCGGGCGGCGGAGCCTCGCCAGGGTACTTCGGACCAGAGATGACATCACCCGGCTAGCGTTCCTCGAGGCACGCTCCGCCCGGTTCAGCGGGCGTTGCGCGTATGGGACACCACCGACGTCGTGAGCTGCTATCGAGGCGACGAACGTCGCACACTTCAGAGCGAGATATCATTGACAAAACTGCGACAGAACAACGACGATGTATCAGACATCATGAAGCGCTCCGCGCGACAAACGTATCCGCGGTCAACAGAGAGACTCATCATGCCCAAGATCAGTGCCACCGTCCCCGCCGGCTCAGCCACGACGCCAACACGGACGAGCTCGCACAATAGATCGATCGGCAACGGGGCCGATGACATCCTTCGCACTCTCGTCAACGGCCTGGGCAAGAAGGCCGTGGCGGCCATCTTCGAGAAGGACGTCAGGACTATCGATCGCTGGTTGAAGTCGACGGCTGGCCTTGGAATGGACAACGAGCGCCTGCTTCGCGACAGCTTCCAAATCTTCTCTTTGATCGAGGAAGCTGACGACGCGCACGTGGCGAGGGCGTGGTTCCTCGGGATGAACCCGAATCTGCGCGATCACTCCCCGATTGAAGTGCTGGCAGAGGGCCGCGCTCGCGAGGTTGTCGCTGCCGCGCGCGTCTTTGTGAACGGAGCCTGACCTGCCAGATCCTCAGATCGCGAACTTTCCCGCTTCGGCCTATCGCGTCGGCCGCGCCACCGGACCAGTTCACTTCAGCGAGATCGATGCGCTCGACGCGGAACTGGCTGACGTTGGAAACCGCTTCGATGTCGTCGGCGGCGGAGTTTTGTACTGCTCAAGCACGCGTCTTGGCGCCTTCAAGGAAGTCTTGGCCGACTTTCGTCCGGCGGCATCAAGTGCAGGGTTCCAGCCACTGTCGACCGAACACTTGATGGCGGTTGGCAGCGTCCCTGCGAGTTGGCGTCACGCGCGATCGATCGTCGAGTTTTCACTCGACAATCCGCTGCCGTTCCTGGATGTCGAACGGGATGAGACGCTCACATACCTCACCGGCGCGTTGGCAGAGGAGCTTGAGCGCCTCGACATTGAACTGCTCGACTCGTCTAACGTGCGCGGACCCAACCGACTGCTCACGAGAGCGATTGCGCACTGGGCCTACACGCAGGTCGATGAGAACGACGAGGCCGTGTACTCCGGGATTCGCTATTCATCGCGGTTCGAGAGCCACGAGTGCTGGGCGGTCTTCGCGGGAGTCCAGCTCGGGTCGGTATCGACTTCGCCGATCTCACAGCACGACCGCGATGTAGAAGCAGTTGCTCGGGCATTCAACTTGTCAGTCCATTGACGTCGGTCGCTTCGAGGACCCACACCGATCGGCGCATTAACTCGCGGGTCACTTTGACACCGCACCGATGATCGCTCGAATAGGTCGTCGCAACGCGCAACGAACGTGGACGCGGGGGCGCCTGAGCCCGACAACTAGTGCTCCCCAATCCTGCGGCACAGGTTGGATGTTCGCGAGGGTTCCGCTTCCGTTCCACGCACGCTAGGGGATCGGCGAGCCTACGACCCGTTAGCGTGGCCAGCGGTGAGCCGCACCCGCGCGGCTTCCACCGTTTCGCGTATGGACTTTGGGAGTCCTCGCAGTTCTTGCCAGAGCCACGACACGTACAGGATCAGCGGCGCAAGGAGGAGGGTGTAAAGCCCGACCTGCATCCACATGGCTGCACTCTGTTGCCCCGCGGGTGTCAGGACCGCGAAGAGCGCGATCGAACCAGCGAAAAGCAAAGCGCCAAAGATAGCCGACATCCACCCGATCCAGCGGAGAGCTCGAATCGTCCGTGGCGGCGCGACGACCCCCTGCGCGACTCTCATCGCGAGGTGTGTCCGCGCGTTCACCAGATCTGACCACCCCGACTGATCGGCAGGCATCGTCTCGAGGATTGAATTGATTGCGGCCAAACGCTTGAGATCCGCCGGTTCGCCGCGAGAAATGAGCAGTTGAACGGCGATGGTCGCGAGGGCGCCAACGCCTGCAGCAACTATCGGAACTAGATTCCCCATGGTGGCAATCTAGGGCGCTCGTCCGACAACGCCGTGCGCCCGGGCGCAATTGTCCGGGCACCGGCCCGACCGCACTTACTGATCAGTCGGGTTCGTCACCGGACGACGACCGGCGGGGACGCTCCGCCCGGGCGCACATCGTCGCCAATCTCGATGTTCGACCCTCTGGCTACCGTGCGAATACGACGACGTATGGGGGTTGTGGGCATGGGCGAGGTTCCTGTTGCAGTCTCGCGGCTCGGCGACAAGGAGTCGCGCGCAGCGCAGAGCGCTCGCGCGGTGAAGTGGCTCTTCGCTCAGCCAGGAGGACCGATGGTAGTCGTGACGCCGCGGGGTGCCGTGGACAGCGTGAGCATCAATCGACTGATTCAGCAGCCGAGAGTGCACCACCACGCATGGCGCGGATTTCACGGTGGGCCCTTCGACGGGCAGCGGGTGCTCTACGCCTGGACCGATCGCCAGCACCTAAACGACCTGTGGAACACCGATGCCGACGCGATCGTCGTCATCGAATGGGGCATCAACGAGACGGCCGAGTGGATCGACGACGTCAATCCAATCCAGCTGTTCCCCGGCGAAACGATCGAACCGTCGCCACGCGGGAAGATCGAGTTCGAGCTTGAGCCGTTGCCGAACGGCGTCGACCGCATCCTCGAATACGTCGCCGGCATGGCCGCCGGATATTCATCGGGCCTGAAATGGAACGAGGAAGACAAGCTCAAGGCCGACAGGATGAACCGTCCCGATCGCTGGGCCCCGATTACCGTCGACCAGGTACGAGCGAAGTGCCGTGACCCCGGAATGCGTGGAGCAGACGTCGACACCATTGCAGGTTTCCTACAACGCCGGAAGGACGGCAGACGCTTCAACGTGCAGTCGTCCTATCGCACGTTCCAGTTCAACTGATTTGAGCGGCGGCACGCCACCGTCCCTCGTCTCGACACAACATGTCGAACGAATCGTCAGACGCCGCTTCGTTGAAGTCGCGACGGCGGCAGCCGCGAACGACGACCTCCAGCGCGCATCGCCCAAATGAGGATCGGCGGGAGCAGCCGTCTACGCCTGCGGAGCGATGGAACTCCGGTACTCGGCAGCCGCGGGGTCCAGAGTGAACTCGAGCACCTCGACGTTGTGCTCCCTGAGTGCGGTGAGAACCTGCTCCGGGGTTGCGCGGAAGTACTCGCGCCTGAGGTTCACCTTGTTGAGACGCTGGTCGGCGAACTCCTGATGCAGCATCGTTTCGATAGCGACTGCATCGTCTGCGAAGAAGAGGGCGTGCACGTCGAATCGGAACGGGACGGACGCATCGCCGAGCTCGTTCACGCGATCCATGGGATCAAGTCGTCTCGTGAGTCCGATCTTCACGACGTCGGGGCCGAATGCACCGATGTTGCTGATCACGTACACGTAGCCGGCGCGGATGTTCGCTGCGCGGTAATCGACGTTCTCGATGGCGTGCTCGACGTCGTCGAGCTTTGCACGCAGTCGCTCGGCACCCTCGACATCGCCGTTCGCCTCGAGAGCGGCAAGGGCATTCAGATAGTGCGTGCGCTCCTTCTGGAGGCGTTCCTTCTCCCGCGCGAGTTCCTGCTCCGCCTTCTTCTGCTCACGCAACTCATCACGCCGCGCGCGCTCCAACTCCTTCTCCACCTGCAGAGCCTGCAGATGACGGCTTGCGAGTTCCAGTTCCTTCAAGCGCAACCGGTGGTAACCCGACGTGATGCGGAGGTCGATCATCGTCCCCAGGCGCTCCACCTGAGTGGAAACGGTGGAGAGACGCTTCTGCGCGGCATCCAGGTTGCCTGCGCGCACTGTCTTGATGCAGTTCTCCGCTTCGGCGTTGTACGCGCGAAGAAGGAGCTTGGACATGTCGTTGACGAACTTCCGGCCCTTGGCGGCGCTGTTGTTGAAGGTGAAGTTCGATGTGGCGGCAGTCGCGTCGCCGACCCGCACCAGACGCTTGATCTCGGAACGCACGGATTCGAGTTCGGTCGCGAGCGCGACCGATGACTCAGCAGGGTTCTCGAAGTCGAACAGGCCATACTCCTGCAGGTGCGCGGTATCGCGAAGATTCACGATCTCGTCCTGAACCTGTGCCCGCTCGGCCTCAGAAGCGCCCGCTTCAGCCCGAAGTCGCGCAAGCTCCTGCTCCGCGGCCGAAATCTGGTGGTGAAGCCCGCGCTTGATGTCGTCGAGTTGGCTGACGTCGTTGAGGCCGTACTGCGAGATGAGCGCTTCGAGGCGTTCGTTCTCCGTGATCAGCGACTCAGCCTGCTTCTTCGCACCGAAGAACGAGACCTTGCGCGACTTGGCGTCGCCGTCGGCGGAGACCTGCTGCGTGGGAGGTGTCGAGACACCGTTCTGAGCGGCTGCAGACTCACGGGCGCTTCGGCGCGAAGTGGGCGCGTCCGCCACGGTAGCTTCCTCCGCGATTTCGACATCTGTAGCAGACGGCATGGGGTCGGTGCTCTGCGAACCGTCCGTGAAGACGTGCTCCGTCCATGCGGCGCCGTTCCAGTAACGTCGCTCATGCCTGGCGGTGGGATCCGGGAACCAGCCCGCAGCGATCTCCGTAGTGTTACTCATCTGTCCCCCATCGTTGAAAGCCGTCGCTGGCGTCAGGTGGCGACCCCACCCCAAAACGGGCGCCACCAGCGAACCTATCAACGCGAACCGACACCACCAGCTGGCATCACGGGTCACGCGGGAACGGAAACGGACGCGGCACCGAAGTCGCGTGCCCGCGCGGCCGCCTGCGCCTCCGGCGCGCGATCCTGGACTGCTTCCGCACAATGCCCGTATGAGGATCTACTACTGGGATTCGCGGCGGACGGCCATGTGCTGCTCGTGCCACCAGGTGTTGCCTGCGTCGTGAGAACCTCAGCCGTCCCAGGTGAACGCGTCGCCGGTGATGTTGCTGAACTCCCATCTGACGCGGCGACCGTCGGCTTGCACGCCTTTCAGTTCGATTCGAGCACCGTGGTCGACTGCCCCCAGGATGACGTGCTCGGCGGCGCGTGGGCAGAACCACACGATCCGCCAGCCGGCGTGCTCATCCCAGGTGCGGACGGTCGTGCCGAGCGGGGTTCCTGTGGTGTCGACGAGGACGTCCTGGATTCCTCGGCCGGCGATGATCCAGCCGAACGTCCAGGTCAGCTCGCTTCGGACCACTGGCCGGTTGATTCGCTATACAGCTGGTTGTGCACGGTCCAGCGGCCGATCAAGCGGCCGAACAGTGCCAGTTCAGCGGTGAGTTCAGGTGCGGGACCGTCGGCGACGAGGCTGCGTAGCAGGCTCACGGTGTCACCGTACCGGTGGCCGGCGGCAGCCTCGGGGCCTGTGGGCGCCGGCGTCGTATCAGTTGGCACGGGCCGCGCGGGGTGGGTGTTGCAGGCCCGGAAGTCCCAGTAGTCGGCGTCCGCTTCGACGCGGAGCCAGTCTTTCTCGAGGGACCCGAGCTGGGCGCGCAGCGCGTAGGCCTCGTGCGCGGCTTCGAGCCAGAGGTCGATAAGCGTGGTCATGTCCGGGCGATTCGGTCGATCTGGTCGGGACGGAACCCGCTCCAGTGGTCGTGCTCGTTAACGACAACCACGGGAGCCTCGGTGTAGCCGAGTTCGTCGACGACGAACTCGCGCGCGGCGGGCTGCTCGCGGATGTCGACCTCGGTGAAGCGCACGCCCTTGCTGGTCAGGACGTCATTGGTGAGTTTGCAGCGCTGGCAACCCGGGCCGGTTGTATAGACGGTCACCGTGTTCATGACGTGCTCCTTCCGTGAGTTCTTCTTGGATGTGACCGGGTGGGCGCCGACGTTCGACGCCCACCCGTCTGCGGCTACTCGGTGGGGGTGGCGTCGGTGAGCATGGCGGCGATGCGTTCGACGGGGCACAGCGTGTAGCCCCAGCTCTGGAGGGTGCGCAGGTACCACGCGGTATCCGCGCTGGGTGCGCGCCAGGTGTTGCGGCTGGTGTTCTGCTCGATCCCACCGAGCACGACGGCGAGGGTGACGTGCACGGCCCGGTTCGGGTGCGCGGTCAGGTACTCGACGATCTGGTCGCCGTTGTCCGCGCCGTCGATCCCGAGCAGCATCTTCGCTGTCGTCGACCCTCGGGTGAGGCCGTCGGCGATCTTCCACCGGGCACCCGTAAGGGCCTCAGCGATCACGGTCTGCGCGTTCTTCGGGGTCGTCTTTCGGGCGAGGAACTGGGCGAGCCATTCGCGGCGCACCGCTTCGGCGGCATCCCACTGCCTGTTGTTGGCGATCAGTTCCTTCCGCTCCGCCTTCTGCTCGTCGGTCATCGGCCCCGACTGCGTACCGCCGACCCCGTAGCCTGCCTCTTCGCGGACCGTGAGCCCGAGCGCGGCGGGGTCATCGAGGTAGTACTCGGCTCGCGCCTCTCCCCCGTAGTACGTGGCGACGTACACGGCGACACCGGACTTGCCTTGGATGGTGTCGGGGTCGACGGGATCGTCGTCGGCGGTGCGGAGCATCCGCACCCGGTACGGGGCGGTGTGGTGGTCGCTGGGGCGTTCGTGGAGGATCCGGTGGCCCTTGGCGGCTTCCTCCTGCTCGACCTTCTCCTTCGCCTCCCGCGCGACCCGGTCCTGCCGTGCCCGCTCGACCGCGACCGGGAAGTACCCGGGATCCGTGGTCGCGATCTCGGTCAGCTCCGCAACGGTGTCGGTGTCGCCGTCGAACTCCAGCAGGATCGCCGCCTGGTCCAGCGTCAACCCGCCCTCGGCGACGGCATCGGTGGCGGTGGTGCTTTGGGCGACGGCGAGGCCGGTCTTGACCCGGTCGCGTGTGGTGCCGGTGCGCTTGGCGATCGTCGTGGCGGAGAGTCCTTCGAGTTCGAGGGCGCGCCAGGCTTGGATGCGGTCGGCGTCGGTGAGCGCTTCGCGCTGGTCGTTCTCGATCAGCTGCTCCACGATCCGCCGCGCCGTGTCGTCATCCCCTGCGTCGACGACATAGACGGGGACGGTGGAGGTGCCGGCTTCCCGGGCGGCGAGGGTGCGGCGTTGTCCGGCACGAACATGCACTCCCCCGTCCTGGTCTCGCCATGCCAGCAACGGGGTGAGCACCCCGACCTGTCGGATGCTGTCCACGAACCCGGCATCGAGCGGCGCCGCCGTGCGCACGTTGGTCTCGACGAGGAGCGTGCCGGGGTCGACGTGTTCGACGGTCCCGGTGGGGGTGGTGGTGATGGTCATCTCTCTCTCCCTGTCGTTGTTTGCCGGGAAGGCACGAAGTGCCTGTCAGGGAGCGCGACGCGGCGTGCAACCCGAAGGGCGGAGGGGGAGAGAGTTTCGGCGCGAAATAAGGGAGCTTGCGACCGCGTGCCGAAAGTCTCGGAGGAGCCGGCAGCGTCAGCTGCTTGCGCGCAGCGGCGCCGACCGTAGACTGCCGCAGGCTTCACGGCGAACAACGCCCGCGGACGCGGGCGGACAACACTGACAGCCGCTCGCGGCTGGCCGATCGAACCTGGCGATCAACGCCAAAAGAAGTGGCACACCCTTTTTGGGGCACTCGGTACGATGGGCGTCGAGGAGGGTCGATGCCCGGAGCGACCTCGCCATGGCGAGTCAACGATGTGGTCACCTACGACCGGATGCGCGACGCCGCCACGACACTGTCCGCGCTGCTGCTCGCGGTCGCGAACGGGGCCGATCCCGAGGCGGAGCGGGCACGGGTCGAGCAGGCGGGGTGGCGTCGCGAGGTGGCGGCTGTCGACGGGTACGACCGGGCGGCGGTGACCGATCTCGCCGAGCGGATCGACCGTCGCGTGCGTGAGCTCGAGGCAACTCCGTGAGCACAGCGACCCTGGACGACGCTGCCCGCGAGGAGATCCTGCGGCGCGACATCCTGCCGCTGTACTTCCCAGGCCAGGAGGCTGACCCGACTCCGACGTTCACGCTGCTCGCCGGGCAACCCGGCTCCGGGCGTAGTCGTGCGGCTGCGCAACCGCGCGGCGAATCGACGCCCGGGCTCGTGGTGCTGAACAGCGCCGAGCTTCGCGCGTTCCACCCGGCCTTCTTCGACTCGGGCGCGGACTCCTCGGAGGTGGCCCAGGTGGTCGCCGGGTGGCTGAGCGCGTGCATCCGCTACGCCCGTGAGCATCACCGGTCGGCTGTGTTGGAGGGGTCGTTCGGCAACGTGCCGGCCGTGGTCGGCACTGCCGAGCGGTTCGCGGCGGAAGGCTTCACGACCCGCCTGGTGGTGGTGGGATCGAGTCGGGCGGAGAGCTTGCTGTCGGTCACTTCCGGCTACCTACGTGATGTGCAGGCCCGACGCCGGGCAACGCTGCCCCGCAGGGCTGAGCACGACGACGCGTTCCACGCGACCCGGCGGCTGGTGGAGTCGGTGGAGCAGTCCGGCGGGGTGGACCGGGTGACGGTGGTCGCCCGCGACGGCCAGCACGTGTTCGACGCGCCCCGCACCGAACCGGGGTTCGCCGGGGCGGGGGCGGCGTTGGCGGCGGCGCAATCGGCGCGGATGGGTCGGTTCGATGCGACCCAGTGGCTGAGCGAGCTGCACCACCTCACCGGCTTCGCCGTCAGCCTGCGATCGATGCCGGACGGGGTCGGTGAGCTGCTGGTGAACCTGCACGAGACGGCGCTGCGGGAGGTGATCCCACGGTTGCATGTCCCGGCGGGCGGGAAGTTTACGACCGCGATCGAGCAGAAGACCGTCGCCGCCCTCGTCACCCTCCGACAGTCCGTCACCCCGGCGGTGGGGCCGATCGATATCGCCGCGCCCGTGGTCGTGCCGGGTGGTCCGGAGCGTGGGGGCGTGTCGCGGTGACGCGGTTGGTCGGCTACACCCGCCAGCTCGCCCCGGAGCTCGACACAGCCGCCGATCTGGCGGCGTTGACGGCGAGCGGGGCGGTGCGGGTGTTCATAGACGACGGGACCGCCGATCCCCGCAAACGTCCCGCGCTGACTGAGTGCCTGGCGTTCCTCGAGGCCGGCGACCTGCTGGTGGTGCCGAGCGCCGCACACTTGTCACACGCCGTCACCCATTTCTCCGCCACGGTCACCAAGCTCGACGCGCGCGGTGTGGGATTCCGTTCGTTGACGGAGCCGGCCTTCTGCACCGGCGCAGACCACGCGATGGACCCCGCGCAGGTGCTGGCGGCGGTGGAGGGGCTGCGGCGCCGGCTGGTGAGCCTGCGGACTCGCGCGGGGATGGCGTCGGCGGCGGCCACCGGGAAACGGCCGGGCCGGCCGACAGTGATGACGCCGGAGAAGGTAGCGATGGCGGTGGAGCTGCGCAACCTGGATCGGCCGATCACCCACATCGCGAGGGTGCTCGGGGTGAGCGCCAACTCCGTGCAGCGAGCCCTCGCCCCACTCCCCCGCGATCCGAACCCGAGAAGTTAGCGGTCCACGCCCGACAGTTGCGGCTGGCTATCGAGGTCGAGCCAGCCGCGCACGATCTCTTCGTGAGCGCGGTCGTCGTCCCAGTCAGGTTCGGTGAGCGCCCACCGGTGCATCAGCCTCGCCGCGGTGTGGGTGTGCCTGCCCGCGTCGAGCACCTCCGCGAGCGCTTCCGCTTCGGGGAACTGCAGGCTGCACACCAACTGGTCGTCATGGCCGGCCAGTCGCTGATCGATGATGCCGGCGAGCCGGTCGACGGTCTCTTCGAGCCGGTCCCACGCGACGATGCTGTCCGGGTGCGCTCCCACCCCCTGGCGGGTGGGGGACGTCGTTGTCGTGTTCATGATGGTTCCTTCTCTCGTGACTTCGGTGGCGCCTTTCCTGGCAGTGGCGTCGTGTGCGAGCGGAGGGTGCGCAGTGCCGGGACCGTGGAATACCGGAGGCCCGGAGCCCTGGCGGAGGGGTGAGGCTATGCCGCGAAAGCCCGGAACGGAGCACCCGGAGGGAGCTACGATGACCCGCCAGGAAGGCCCCGGCCTGTGGTGACCCGCCTCCCTCGCCCCTGATCGGCAGTCCCGACTCAGTCGGTCAGCCTGGTGGGAAGGTGGAGGTCGCCAGCGCGGTGGCGAGCGCCGCCGCGACAACGGCACACAGAGCCGCGGCGCCGGTGGAGCGGGCTGCCTGGATCGGGTGCCCGCGGATGAGTTGTCCGGCGGCCATCGGGAGCAGCAGGACCGCGAGGGTGGAGGCGATCGCGGTGGCCGCAACCAGGGGCAGCATCTGGGTGAGGATGCTCATGATGGGTTCCTTCCGGCGTTGCGGCGGTGTTAGAGGTTGTCGAAGGAGGTGTCGCCGCTCAGCGCGGCGAGGTGGCGGATGAAGGCCTGCCTGTCCGCGGTCGGGGTGGTGATCAGGACGTGGATCGTGGCGCGCAGGTCGGCCAGTTCGTCGGTCGGGAGTCCGGCAAGTGGGGCAAGGCACCAGTCGAGGTCTTCGGAAATGGTCCAGCCGGGTTCGTCGGCTTCCTTGCGCGAGTGCCACATGAAGGCGCAGGTCGCGACCCGGTACAGGGCGGCCTCGGCTTCGGCGGGGTCGAGCATGATCGTCTCTCCGGTCGGGGTGGTCATCGGTTCATTCCCATCGTGGTGTTCGGGTTCAGCATCGGGTGCGGCGCGGCGGGGTCGGGGTCGAGGTGGTGTCGGCGCCGCGGCGGATCGCGGTGGCGAAGGCGGTCGTTGACCTGCTTGCCGATCGCGTCCAGGCGGGCATCTTCGATCGCCTGCCGTTGATCTCGACGCGTCGGTTGCCGGGCGGCCTGCCACCGACGCGCCTCGGCGATCTGCCTACGGCTCGCGTAACTCCCGTCGGTGGCGAGCGTGTGTTCAATCCGGGCACGCTGGCTGTCACGTTCGAACGCCGCGACCAGCTCCGGCGGCGTCGACTGCAGCAACTCCACAGGAGAAGCAGGCTTCCGCCGCATCGCGGCGATCTCGTCTGGCGTGCGCTCCCGGGCGAAGAACGCGTCGGCGGCGGCAGCATTGACGCGACGTTCCGCGGCACTGATCGTGCGGGTCCGGCGAGGCGGGAGCCCGGCGTCCCTGCGACGCTTCTCGCGGTCCTTCCATGCCCGATTGTTGGCGAGTACCTTCTCGCGGTTCTCGGCGTAGTAGGCCCGCTTCTTCGCCTTCAGCTCGTCGGCGTGCGCGGCGTAGTACGCCCGCGCGGCGGCGCGTTTCGGTTCCGGGTTCTCACGATGCTGCGCACGGAGTTTCGCGTTGTACTCGTCCTTGTGGGACTCCCACCAGCGGCGCTGCGCCTTGGCGCGCATCGCCCGGTACCCGTCCGGGTCCTCCGCGCGCTTACGGGCCTGCCACTGCCTTGTGTATTCGTGGTGCTCAGCCTTGTGCGCCTCGTAGTACTTCTTCGAGCTCACCCGCTTCGACTTGCGTCGTCGCTGTTCGGCCGCTTTCCGCGCGGTGTACCCCTTCATGTATGCCCGCTTCTGCGCGGCCACTTCCTCACGATGCTCCGCGTTGTAGGCGGCGCGATATGCGCGGATGTGTTCCTGGTTGCGTTGCCGCCATGCCCGCTGACCCTCGCGGACGCGCTCAGCGTTGCGTTCCCGGTAAGCGCGGCGCGCCTCCCGATTCTGCTCAGCCCCGTTGGCGCGCTCCTCCTCGGATGCCCTCTCCCGACGCAGGCTCATCGCATAGCCCCTCGGGGAGCGGCAACGGTGACGTGAGGTTCGGAGTCCGGAACTCCTGGAACTCCCGGAGTCCCGGACTTTGGAAGTTCGGGAGCCGGATCATTCCGCGGCGTCGGGTGGTCGCCGCTCGCGGTGACGCAGGCCGCGGTCCCTGTCGATGCCGGAGTTCGGAGGTTCGTGAATGCCGAGGTCACGGAGTTCCGAAGTTCGTCCTCGGTCGAGCCGTGCAGTTGATCGGCGTGCGCGAGGAGCAGATCGATCGCGATCCGGATAAGGGTGTTCTCCGTGATCCGCTCCGCTTTGAAGCGACGGCGCTTCATGACCACATCGGCCACAGCGGCGAGTGCGGTGAGCTGGTCGTCGCGGAGCCGCGCGTCCTTCCGAGACAGCCGCGCGAACATCGCCACCGGCACCTCATCTGGCGGCACCTCAGCCGCCACACGCGCCCGTGCGCCGCTGAGCCTGCCCGCGAGGTCGACCTTCGCCACCGTCACCACGCTCCCGCGGGCGCCGGCGACAGGAGCTGCTCGAGTTCGCGGGCGATCGCGGCGATGTCGGCGATCGGTCCTTCGGTGCGGCGGTTGCGGCGCAGACTCGTGACCAGCTGGCCCAGCACCGGCGCATCTGACTGAACCTTGTACTGCCGCAGATGCGCCGCCAGCCGTGGCACCCCGAGCTCGGAGTCCAGCAGCCGCTGCCAGGTCTGCAGCTGGTTCGGCACCCGCGGGTCGATCCGATTCAGCAGCACCCCATGACGCAGATGGCGGGGTTCGATCAGTCGGCTCAGCGTACGGAGAGTGGGCTCCACCGCGAGCGGCTCAGGCGTGACCGGCACGAGCACGTAGTTCGCGGCATCCAGCACCGTCTCCAACACCGCGGTGTCCTCGGGACTGCCCGGTGTATCCACCAGCACGATCTCGTAGTCGGCTCGCAACTCCTGCAGACGGCTCAGCATGCTGGGGTGCTGGCTGCCGGCGAAGTCGAACGGCAGCCGTTCGCGGGCGTTCTCCGCCCACCACACCGTGGACTGCTGCCGGTCCACATCGACCACCAGCACCCGATGCCGACGCGACAGCTCCGCACTCACCTGCATCGTGACGGTCGTCTTCCCGACCCCGCCCTTCTGATTCGCTATCGCGATCACCTGCATCACGGACCTCCGAACTTCAAAACCGTGGAATCTAGAATTCCTTTGACATCAGTACATCGCTTAGTCGTATAGTTGGCAAGAGGCTTCGTGGAATGCCGATGCGGTTAGGCAAACTAAGGGGGTGAAGGTCGACGTGAAGACACTCGATGGCGAAGAAATGACGGGGCGCGCAGCCACGCAGCCGGTCGGGTCCGCATTGCGCATTGCCCCGGCGTTCGTCGCGACAACACGTGATGAGGACGCGGGCGTAGAAACCACGATCGAAGCGGCGTACAGCGCGGAGCGAGGTCGCTACGTGATCACCACGATCCTCAATCGGGCCATCAGCGACGACTTCAGCGACTACCGGCTACGCCACACGGCGCCGCAGGCGATCCTGCAGACCGCGATCCCGCGATGCATCACGGTCAAGCTGGAGGATGGACCGGGCGAGCGTTGGCTCACCGTCTCCGACCTGACGTCATCAGCGGACGGACGCATCATCCCTCCATGGATGGCTGCCGCCGTCGTCAAGCGAGGCGTCAAGGACGAACGGTGGGACGTGGTCGAGATCCTCTACGGCACGGCAGCGCTCGCGGACGGGTCCCCCGTCAAGCTCATCTCGCTGGAACTGGACGTCCCAGAGCGCACCGCGCAGGACTGGATCCGCAGCGCCCGCGCCGCAGGGCGCATGGAAGGGCTGGAATCGAATGTGGGTCGGCCGCGCGCGTGACCACCGTCACGACGACGGGCCAGACCGTCGTCGCCGTTGACCATGTCACCGCGGCCGCCGCGCTCGGACTGAGTCCTTCCCGGCTCCGCCATCACGTTCGACTCGGCGACATCACTCCACACTTCTCCGGCCGCAAGCCGCTCTACCTGGTCACCGATCTCGAGCGCTTCATCGAGCATCTCCCCACCCACCCGGAGCAGCTACCGTCGGCGTGACCCCGAATGCCCAAACGCAGAGACCACGGCCAGGGCGGCCTGTACTACCTGAAGAGCCGCGACCT
This sequence comes from Microbacterium sp. Soil_C_42, assembly GCF_057656735.1. Taxonomy (NCBI): domain Bacteria; kingdom Bacillati; phylum Actinomycetota; class Actinomycetes; order Micrococcales; family Microbacteriaceae; genus Microbacterium; species Microbacterium sp. Soil_C_42. The sequence continues at coordinate 10,564 of NZ_JBDGJU010000029.1, read as the reverse complement.
CTGGCGCGGCGTCGTAGATGACGGCTTCAACCCTGACGGCAGCAGACGACAGCGGTACGTTCACGCCAAGACCCGCGAAGAATGCGTCAAGAAGCTCCGCAAGCTCATGCAGCAGCTCGCCGAGCACGGCCAACCGCTGGACCACCGCACCCGGGTCAGCGACCTCGCTGACAGTTGGCTCGAGGAAGCCGGCGACCGGCTGAAGCCGAAGACGATGCAGGGCTACCGCTCCCACCTGGCCACGAGCATCATCCCTATCCTCGGAAAGCGGGTCGTGGCCGAGCTCCTTCCCACCGACGTGCGGCGACTGCACAGCGCCATCTTCGCCCGCGGCGTCGGACCCGCCTCCGTCGCCGGCGCGCACCGCACCCTGTCCGCGATGCTCGGCTACGCCGTCGAGAACGGGATGATCAATCGCAACGTCGCGGAGGCCGTCGACCTGCCGAAACAAGCGCCCGCCGCGCGAGACTCGCTCACCAGACATGAGGCCGCCGCACTCATCGCTCTGGGAGACCCGAGATGGAATCTCCCTCTCCTCTCCGGAGCACGCGACGGCGAGATGCGCGGTCTTCGACACAACGATCTCGACCTGGACCACAACCTCGCCCACGTGTCCTGGAACCTCGTCGAGGTCACCTCGCTGCACGGCTGCGGCGGGACCTGCGGCTTCAAGGTCGCAGGACGATGCCCGCAGCGGATCCTCGACATCGCTCCCAGCCTCGAATACGAGCTACTCGAAGGCCGCTGGGCGCTCGTACGCCCGAAGTCCTACAAGCCGCGCGTCGCACCGCTCACCCCCGAGGTCTCCGCAGCACTTCGGACGCACATCGAGAAGGACAGCGACCCGAACCCTCACCACCTGGTGTGGCATCGACCTACGGGGAAGCCGCTCACGAATGAGGCCAGCAACACCGCGTTCCGAGCAGCGCTTGCTGTTGCCGGGATCAAGCGACCCGCAACCACGCACTGGCTCCGCCACACCTACACGACCATGGCCGAGCACGCGGGCATCCCGTGGGTCGTGTACGCCGGCATCTCCGGTCACGGGTCCGAGGACATCTCCCGGAAGTACACACATCAACTCGAGCAGGAAGCTCGCGCCGGCATCGCCACACTCGCCAGCTACCTGAACCCGCCCCGGCCCGACACTCTCGCCTGACTCTCCCGCACACGCCATCCGCGCGGACGAAGGCGCCATGCCTCTGTTGCAGAACCTGGCGGTCCGGCAATCGAAGTGTCAGGGATCTCCTGATGCAGAACTAGCAGGCATGTCCTGACGCTTCCCCGCAGGAGGGTGTCGTCTAAAACTGACGGAGGTTGTTGACAGTTGGGTCTTCCGATTGGGAGGAAGATTCCATGTCAGATCGAGAGCTCGAGCGGCGGGCGAATCACAAGCTCGCGGTGCTGCGGCATGTCGAGGAAGTCAGCTTCAACGTCGCTGCCACCTGCCGTTACTACGGGATCAGCCGGCAGGCGTACTACAGCTGGAAGCGACGATACGAGGCGGAGGGGTTCGAGGGGCTGAAGGACCGCTCCAGCGCCCCGCACCACCAGCCCACGAAGACCGACCGCGATGTGGTCGAGAAGATCCTGTGGTTGCGGCAGCAGTACCACTTCGGGCCGCAGAAGATCTCGATGTACCTGGCGAGGTACCACGACGTCACCATCAGCGAGTCCGGGGTGTGGCGGATTCTGCACAAGCTCGGACTGGGCAGGTTGCCCACCTCGCAACGCTACAAACGCACCCAGACCCGGTGGAAGCGCTACGAGAAGCAACGCCCCGGACACGCGCTGCAGGTCGACGTGAAGTTCATCGAACCGTTGGGGCAGAAGGGCAAGAAGAAGCGGTACTACCAGTACACCGCGATCGACGACTGCACCCGCATCCGGATCCTGCGCGCCTACGAACGCAACGACCAGAAGACCGCGATCCAGTTCATCGACCACGTCCTGGCCAAGCTGCCGTTCCAGATCGAACGGGTGCAGACGGATAACGGTGCCGAGTTCGGGCAGGCGTTCCACTGGCACCTGCTCGACAAGGGCATCGACCACGTCAAGATCAAACCCCGCACGCCACGCCTGAACGGCAAGGTGGAACGCTCGCACCGGATCGACTCCGACGAGTTCTACAAGCTCCTTGAGGGCGAGGTCCTGGACGACACCCGGCTGTTCGCCGAACGACTCCAACAATGGGAAGACCACTACAACTACGATCGACCCCACGGCGCCCTCGGCGGCCAAACACCCTACGAGCGCCTCAAACAGAAAGCAGCGGCCCCACTGTCATAGGGCTTCGTCAGTTGCACACGCAGGAGGGTGTCGGGGCCCGGATCTAGTGCACACATAGGTGCACACATACGTGTGGTGTGCTGTGACGCCATGTGGCGTCGTCGCCACTCGCGCCGCTACCCGCAGAAACAAGAAAAGCGCCGGTAAACCGGCGCTTTTCTCAAGGTTACTGTCTCAACACAGTGTGCGCCCGAAGAGACTCGAACTCCCAACCTTCTGATCCGTAGTCAGATGCTCTATCCATTGAGCTACGGGCGCATGTTGCTCGCTCTCGCGCACAACGTCGTCAAGAATACCTGACGGATGCGCGCCGCGCGAATCGGCGGCGGGATGCTGGTTTCCCGGGCGTGTCCGCACGCATCAGCGCTCCCCTACTCGCCGTCGAGAGCACGCAGCTGTCGTTGCAGCGCGACCTGTCGGTACGAGGTGTCGATGAGCTCGGCGAGGAGCTCCCAGTCACCGGCATCCGGTTCCACACGCAGCGCGAGCCACCCGTACGCGCCCTCGTAGGGCGGCACGAAGACGTCGTCACGCTCCAGCAGCACCGGACGCTCCAGGTCGTCGGGGATGAACTCGACTGCTCCGGCGTCGTCGTGGGCGGCGCCGACGATCGCGAACTGGCGCTTGCCCGCTCGGAAGGTCGAGCGGCCGTGCGCCGGCACCTCTGCCGCCTCAGGGTAGGGCAGGCAGAGGGCGCGCACCCGCTCGGTCAGCGGATGATCCAGAGGAAAGCGCATCGGATGCGGAGGGGCTGCGTCGGCCACGGCTCGAGGCTACGCCCGGGCACGGACACGCGTCAGGAGTCGAGCTCGCTCACATCGATGCCCGAGATGCGCGGCGAGTGTGGTGCGGGCTCGGCCGGGGGCGCAGCATCCGTCTCCGGATCGTCCTGATGACGCTTGTGGGCGGCCAGGCGCGGGAGGTCGACGAGGCGGATCGACTGCATGCGGGCGGCGCGCATGCGGTCGTAGTCGGGGTCGAGCTCGGGGCGCATGCCCTCGACCCGCAAGCGGCGCTGGAGATTGGCCTCGACGTCGCCCCACGCGGCGTCACGCGACTGCTCGATGAACGTGCGCACGACGTGAGGGTCGTCGGCCATGCGCCGGAGTGCCGTCGCGACGCCGGCGTACTGCCGGCCGCGCCGGCGGAGGTTGCGGGTGTCGCGGTCGCGGTAGTCGTGCGTTCCGTCGGGATCGGTGAACTTGCCCCACGCCTTCTTGCGCTGACGCTTCACGAGCGCGGCAGCCTGCTCCTGCTCGTCGGCGAGGCCGAGAAGAGTCTCACGCGCGAACGGCGTGAAGGCCACCACGTCGAACGCTTCGCCGTGCGCGATCGTCTCGACGAGGATGCGGTTGCGGATCGCCAGGCGGGCGGCGGCGGACGCGATGGACACCCCTTCGGCGATCGCCTCTGCGGTCTTGCCCATCGAACCTCCCCTTGAAGGCTAGCGTCCGTCGGGCACTCCCGAGTCAGCGAGAATCGTATGCGCGGCTCGTCGACGGCGACGACCGGACCGAGAGGCATCACATGGCGAAGCGGCCACCCCTGGATGTGCGCGGGCGCACCACCGTCATCACCGGCGCCGCCGCGGGCATGGGTGCCGACGTCGCACGGCAGCTGGCCGCGCGCGGAGCGCGCATCGCCCTGCTCGACCGCAACCCCGAGGGCCTCGCCGCGGTGGCCGCCACCCTCGACGGCACCGGGCACACCACGCACGTGATCGACCTCGCCGACGACGACGCGGTCGCCGCGGCCGTGGCGGAGGTGGAGGCATCCCATCCGCGCATCCAGGCGCTCGTCACGTGCGCCGGATCGTCGATGCTCGGCGACATCGATCAGGTGACCATGGCCGAGATGCGCTGGCTCATGGACGTGAACCTGTGGGGCACCGTCAACGTCACCCAGGCGCTGCTGCCCGCACTGCGGCGCGAGCCGGCCGCCCACATCACGCATCTCGTCTCGATCTACGGGCTCGCGGCTCCTGCGGGGCGCATCCCCTATGCCATGAGCAAGTTCGCCGTGCGCGGGTTCACCGAGTCGCTGCGTCACGAGCTCGAGCGCTCCACGATCACCGTCGGCGCGGTCTACCCCGCGGGGGTGAAGACCGGCATCATCCTGCACGGCCGGTACGCCGCGGCGATCGATCCCGCGGTCGCCCAGCGCGCGGCGGCCGCTCAGGCCGCGATGTACCACACCGAGCCCGCCGACGCCGCGGCGCGCATCGTCGAGGCGACGATCCGCCGGCGTCCGCGCACGATGATCGGCCGGGAGGCCCGCCTGGTCGACGTGCTGGCCCGGGTCACGCCGACGCACTACTGGGCGCCGATGCGCCGCCCGCTCCGCGACGCGATCGACACCACGACGCCGGTCCGCTGACGCCGCCGCGCACCCGCAGATCCCTCCACGGCGCGCCCGGGCGGCAGCATCCGTCCGTCCGTTTATCAACTGGTACGCGCCGAATCAAGCCCCTGCCTCCCCTCGGGCCTCGCGCGTAGCGTCGGTGTCATCCCTCATGAGAGGAGAGATCGATGGGATTCATGGAAGACGCGAAGGAGACGGCCAAGGCCGTCGGCGAGAAGATCCAGGACGCGTGGGAAGACACCACCGATCGAGTCGGGGACAAGGTCGACGAGATGAAGGCTGATGCCGACGTCAAGAAGGCCGAAGCGGAGCGCGACTCGGTGAAAACGCGCAACGAGATCAAGGAAGACCTGCGGGACAGCTGACCGCAGAACGATGAAAGCGGAGCCGACCGGGGGGCCGGCTCCGCTTTCGCCGCGTCGCGTGCGAGCGGCTCAGTCGATCGCGGCGATCCGCCACGACGCAGTGACGGATGCCTCGGGCTCGATCTCGATGAGCCCGGCGTCGTAGTCGTACGCCCCGGCGTTGAACGCGTCGGGCGCGCACGTCATCGGCTCGACGGCGAGGCCGAGGCGGCTCTGCGCGGGGTCGGGCTTGTCGGCGGTGTGGACCTGGACCCACGGGCACGCGGCATCCCACGACATCTCGACACCCGAGCCTGCGGGACTGGTCACGCGCACCGTCGCGGTGCCGTCGGCGTCGCGGATGAGGCCCGAGTAGGCGTGGTCGATCTCGGCCGCGCCGATCTCGCGGGCGGAGCGGAAGTCGAAGCGCTGCGGGTCGTCGGCGTCGACGGCGACGAGGTCGGTCGGGATCAGGCGGTCGGGCGTGACGGCCAGCACCTGGGCGGCGGGCAGCTCAAGCGTCCAGCCGTCGACGCGGCCGTCGCCGGCGACGAGGTACGGGTGCGGGCCGGTGCCCCACGGGGCGGGCTCGTCGCTCTCGTTGTGCGCCGTCACCGACTGCGTGAGCCCGTCAGGGCCGAGCGAGAACGTCGTGGTGACAACGAGGCGCCACGGGAAGAACGTCTGCGGCTGGATGACGGCCGCCAGGGTCACATGGTCGGGGCCCTTGTCGATCGCCTCGAAGTCGAGCCACGTAGCGAGGCCGTGCAGCGCGTGCGAGCGCGCGGGCTCGGTGAGCGGCAGCTGGAAGTCGCGGCCGCCGAACGAATAGCGCCCGTCGACCACGCGGTTCGGCCAGGGGGCGAGGGTCGCGCCGCGATGCGCGGGACGGACCTCGTCGGCCTCGAACGGCACGACGAGGTCGCGACCGCGATACGTGAGCGAGCGGAGCGTCGCACCGACGCTCGCCACGACGGCTTCGTAGTCGCCGGCGCGGAGTGCGTGCTGGGTTCCGGATGCGGGGGGACGTGCCATGAGGGCTCCTTGCGGATCGGGGATGCCGCCACCCAGAGTAGCGGCGCGGCGTGAGACGTCTCGAACCAGGGATTCGCGCTGAGACCGAGGGCGACGCCCCGGGTTCGTGCGGAATCCCCGGTCTCGTCGAGACCGGGGATTCCACGCCGGGGTCAGAAGCCCTGGGCGAGGCGGTAGTAGGCCTGGTTCCAGCGCAGCTCCCGCTGGAAGCCGCGCACCGTGGTGTCGTCGTCGATGACGACGAGCTCGGTGGCGGCGATGTCGGCGAAGTCGCGGAAGACGTCGATGCCGACCGCCGTCGTCATGACGGTGTGGTGGGCGGCGCCGGCGGCGAGCCAGCAGGCGGCGCTCGTCGCGAAGTCGGGAGCGGGCTTCCACACCGCGCGGCCGACGGGCAGCTTCGGCAGGTCGGGGGCATCGACGTTCTCGACGACGTTGGCGACGAGACGGAAGCGGTCGCGCATGTCGCTCATCGCGACGACAAGTGCGGGGCCGGGGTCGGCGGTGAAGACCAGGCGCACCGGGTCCTCCTTGCCGCCGATGCCGAGCGCGTGCACCTCGAGGCGCGGCTTGGCGGTCGTCAGCGACGGCGACACCTCGAGCATGTGAGCGCCGAGGATCCGCTCGCTGCCGGGTACCAGGTCGTAGGTGTAGTCCTCCATGAGGCTCGCGCCGCCGGGGAGGCCCGCGCCCATCACGTTGGCGACGCGCACCAGGATCGCGGTCTTCCAGTCGCCCTCGGCGCCGAAGCCGTAGCCCTCGGCCATGAGGCGCTGCACCGCGAGGCCCGGGAGCTGCTTCAGTGCGCCGAGGTCCTCGAACGAGGTCGTGAAGGCGCCGAAGCCGCCCTCCTCGAGGAAGGAACGCAGCCCGAGCTCGATCGCGGCGCCATCGCGCAGCGACTGGTAGCGGTCGCCATCGGGCAGCAGCTCTTCCGCCACGTCGTATTCGGCGAGGTACACGTCGACAAGCGCGTCGATGTCGCCGTCGGTCTGCGCCTCGACGGCGGCGACGAGCTCGTTGACGCCCCACGTGTTGACCTGCACGCCGAACCGCAGTTCGGCCTCGGTCTTGTCGCCCTCGGTCACCGCGACGTAGCGCATGTTGTCGCCGAAGCGCGCGAGCTTGAGCGAGCGCGAGGCGGCCCAGCCCGCGGCGGCGCGCTGCCAGTCCTCGATCTGCTGCAGCACGACGGGGTTCGACACGTGGCCGACGACCGTCTTGCGTGCCACACCGAGGCGGGTCTGGATGTAGCCGAACTCCCGGTCGCCGTGCGCGGCCTGGTTGAGGTTCATGAAGTCGAAGTCGATGTCGTTCCACGGCAGCTCGACGTTGGCCTGCGTGTGCAGGTGCAGCAGCGGCTTCTGCAGCGCGTCGAGGCCGGCGATCCACATCTTCGCCGGGCTGAACGTGTGCATCCAGGCGACGACGCCGATGACCTCGTCGCGGGCGTTCACCTCGAGGGCGAGGCGGCGGATCGAGTCGGAGTCCTTGAGGACGGGCTTCCACACCACCTTGACGGGCAGGCCCTCGAGGCCGGCTGCGACGGCCTGGGACTGCTCGGCGACCTGGCGGAGCGTCTCGTCGCCGTACAGCGTCTGGCTGCCGGTGACGAACCAGATCTCGTAGGCGTCGAGCGTGGTGGACAGGGGCGTGCGGGTCATCGTGGGTCCTTCGTGGGTCAGAGGGCGGAGACGGCGGCGGCTTCGACGGCGAGGCCGGCGCGATAGCGGTCGAGGTAGGCGGCGAACCCGGCGACGTCGGCGGGGTCGGGTTCGGCGGTGGCGATGGCCGCGTCGGCGAACACGCGGTCGTCGAGGAAGGAGGCGAGGGTGATTCCGGATGCTGCGCCCGCAGCATCCTCGTTCCTCACCGCCCGTGCGTACGCGGCGAGCACCGCGATGCCCCACGCGCCGCCCTCCGAGGCGGTGTCGCCGACCGACACGGGCGCACCGAGCGCGCCCGCGAGGAAACGCTGGGCGACGCCGGCAGTGCGGAACATGCCCCCGTGCGCGAACATGCGGTCGAGGGCGACACCCTCCTCCTCGAGCACGCGCATGCCGAGCGCGAGCGTGCCGAACACGCCGTAGAGCTGCGCGCGGATCGCGTTGGCGAGGGTGAGGCGGCTGTCGGGCGTGCGGACGAAGAGCGGACGCCCCTCGGTGAGCCCGGCGATCGGCTCGCCCGCGAGGTGGTTGTACGCGAGCAGCCCGCCGCCGTCGGCCTCGCCGTCGAGCGCTTCGCGGAAGAGGGTCTCGTACACCGCGTCATCGGACAGCGGGGTTCCGGCCGCCTCGGCGAACCGGGCGAACATGCCGGCCCACGCCGCGAGCTCGCTCGCGCCGTTGTTGCAGTGCACCATCGCGACGGTGTCGCCGACGGGGGTCGTGACGAGGTCGAGCTCGTGGTGCACCTCGGCGAGCGGACGCTCGAGCACGACCATCGCGAAGATGCTCGTGCCGGCGCTGACGTTGCCCGACCGGGGTGCCACGGCGTTGGTCGCGACCATGCCGGTGCCCGCATCACCCTCGGGAGCGCAGAACGGGATGCCGGGACGCAGGGTTCCGGACGCGTCGAGCAGCGCGGCGCCCTCCGGCGTGAGCGCGCCCGCCGGCGCACCGGCGACGAGCGACGCGGGCAGGAGCTCGGCGACGTGCGCGACCGGCAGCCGGTCGGCCGCCAGCGCGTCGTAGCGTGCGAGAAGGTCGGCGTCGTAATCCTGTGTCGCCGAGTCGATCGGGAACATGCCCGACGCGTCGCCGACGCCGAGCACCTTCTCGCCCGTCAGTCTCCAGTGCACGTAGCCCGCGAGCGTCGTGACGAACCGGATGTCGCAGACGTGCTCCTCGGCGTCGAGCACGACCTGGTGCAGGTGCGCGATCGACCAGCGCAGCGGGATGTTCACGCCGAAGGCATCGGTGAGCTCGGCGGCAGCCACGCCCGTATTCGTGTTGCGCCAGGTGCGGAACGGCGCGAGCAGCTCACCGGCCTCGTCGAACGCGAGGTAGCCGTGCATCATCGCCGAGACGCCGATCGCCCCGAACGAGTCGGGCGCGACGCCGTGGCGCTGCTGCGCGTCGGCGACGAGGTCGGTGTAGGCGGCCTGCAGGCCGGACCACACGTCCTCGAGGGAGTAGGTCCAGAGGCCGTCCTCGAGCCTGTTCTCCCAGGCGTGCGAGCCGACCGCGAGCACCGTCGCCGGATCGTCCGCGTCGACGAGGCAGGCCTTGATGCGGGTCGAGCCGAGCTCGATGCCGAGTGCGGTGCGGCCTTCGCGGATGGCCTCGGCCGCAGCATCCATCATCGCTCGCCCTCTTCGCGACGCTCGTCCGAACTCTGCCCGTACACGTTCTGATACCGGTCGTAGAGGCTGTCGATCGCCTCCTGCGGGATCGGGATCAGCGGGCCCGCCTCGCGTGCGTAGTGCACGGTGCGGGCGACGTCTTCGACCATGACGGCGGCCTTCACCGCGTCCTTGGCGGAGACGCCGATCGTGAACGGGCCGTGGTTCTGCATCAGCACCGCGCGCGAGCGGTGGCCGGTGAGCGTCTCGACGATGCCGCGGCCGATCGAGTCGTCGCCGATGATCGCGAACGGACCGATCGGGATCGGCCCGCCGAACTCGTCGGCCATCGCCGTGATGACGCAGGGGATCTCCTCGCCGCGCGCCGCCCACGCGACGGCGAACGTCGAGTGCGTGTGCACCACTCCCCCGACCTCGGGCATGTGGCGGTACACGTAGGCGTGCGCGGCGGTGTCGCTCGACGGGCTCCGCTCGCTGCCGAGGCTGCCCGGGACGACGTTGCCGTCCAGGTCGCACAGGATCATGTTCTCGGGAGCGAGGTCGTCGTACGAGACGCCCGAGGGCTTGATGACGAACAGGTCGGCGCCGGGCACACGACCCGAGACGTTGCCGCCGGTCCAGACGATCAGGTTGTAGCGGACGAGCTCGGCGTGGAGCGTTGCGACGTCGGCGCGGACGGCGGCGATGGATGCCTCGACCTCCGGGCTGATGGCGGGTGTCGCCGGTTCGGGGCTGGTCACGGGGTCCTCCGTCGGGTCTCGTGTGAAGCGGGCGGGCCCAGCGGGCCTCGGTCGTCTATGTTACCGGTAACAACAACGATTCGCACCGTCGTTTTCCCGCCGTCGAGGTCAGCGCGGCGGCGCAGTCGAGGCCCGCACGACGAGACGCGGCGGAGCGGGGGCGGATGCGGCCTCCCCGAGCACCTCGGCGACGGCGCGGCGCGCCTCCCCTCGGAGGTCGAGACCGACCGTGGTGAGCGCCGGGCGGTAGTACGCCGCATCCGGGTTGTCGTCGAAGCCGACGATGCTCACGTCACCCGGCACGTCGACGCCCGCCTCGCGGAGCCCGGCGATCAGCCCGAGGGCCATCTGGTCGTTGGCCGCGGCGATCGCGGTCGGGCCGCGGGCCGAGCGCACCTCCGCCACGATCTCGGGGGCCAGGGCGGCCCCGTCGGCCGCCGTCCAGTCGCCGCTCCAGCGCGGGCCCGGCTCGACTCCGGCGTCGGCGAGCG
>NZ_JBDGJU010000028.1:0-49146 GCF_057656735.1 Microbacterium sp. Soil_C_42 | reverse complement strand
GGCGTGGGCGACGCGGTCGAGGTCGCCGGCGCGATCGTCGCCGCGGCGACCGACGACGCCAAGGCCCTCACCGCGGAGCGCGACGAGGCGGAGCGCGCGGGCCTGCTGCGCACCCTCGGCATCGCGGAAGGGGCCGCGGTGCCGCCCGCCGTGCGGTCGCAGCTGTCGGCGCTCGAGGACGAGCAGAAGCGCCGCGCCACACGCAGCCTGCGCGACGGCATCGACCGTGTGCTCACCGACCTCGAGTCGATGTTCCGCGACGTGCTGCTGCTGCAGTTCGGCCGCGACGCCGACCTCATCAACCGCGAGCTCGAGCCCGACCTGCGGGCTCTCGCCGCCGCGTGGACGCCCGAGCGCACGCTCACGGTCGTCGACCGCATCGGCGTCACCCGCGAGAACCTCGAACTGAACGCCGCGCCGGCCCTGGCGCTCGAGAGCATGCTCGTCACCGTCGCGAGCGGAAGGATCCCGTGAACCCGCCCCGCCCCCGCCGACTTCGTCGCGCTCTCGCCGTCGTCGTCGGCCTGGTCGCAGGATCCGTCATCCTCAGCGGCTGCCTGTCGGCGATGATCCCCGACTCGTCGCCGCGTCCGAGCTCGAGCAAGGCGGCCGACACCGACGGGGTCGCCGAGAACCTCCTGCCGTACTACGAGCAGCCGCTCGAATGGTCCAGCTGCGACGAGACGTTCGACTGCGCCACGGTCACCGCGCCCCTCGACTGGGCCGACCCGACGAAGGGCGATATCGAGCTGTCGGTCATCCGCAGCCGTGCCGAAGGCACTGACGAGCCGATCGGGTCCCTGCTGACCAATCCCGGCGGACCCGGCGCCAGCGGTGTCGACCTGATCCGCGACTCGGTGTCGTTCGCGGTGAGCGAGCCGGTGCGCCGGCAGTTCGACGTCATCGGCTTCGATCCGCGCGGCGTCGGCGCGTCGACCGCGGTGACCTGCTACGACGCGGCCGATATGGACGCGTACCTGTTCGACATCCCCGAGGGCGCCCGCGGGACGGAGGCCTGGGCCGACGACCTTCTCGCCCGGCACCAGAGCTTCGGCGAGGCCTGCGACCAGAACAGCGACGGCATCCTCCCGTACATCACCACCGAGAACTCCGCCCGCGACATGGACCTGCTGCGTGCGGTGCTCGGCGACACGGAGTTGAACTACCTCGGTTACTCGTACGGCACGTTCCTCGGCGCGACGTACGCGAAGCTGTTCCCCGAAAAGGTGGGACGACTCGTGCTCGACGGCGCCGTCGACCCCTCGGTGTCGAACCTCGACGTCAACGTGACTCAGGGCATCGGGTTCGAATCGGCTTTGCGCGCATACATGGCGGACTGCCTCACCGACAAGGAGTGCCCGTTCCGCGGCACCGTCGACGAGGCGATGGCCGACCTCGGAACGCTGCTCGCGAGCGTCGACCGCGACCCGATCCCGAACGCCGACGGCCGCCAGCTCGGCTCCGATTCACTGATGACAGCGATCGTCGCCGCGCTCTACTCGCCGGACAGCTGGGGTTACCTCACGATGGCGCTGACCGACGTGCTCCAGGGCAACGCCGACATCGCGTTCCAGCTGGCGGACTTCTACTACGACCGCCAGGGCGGCACGTACACCGGCAACCAGACCGAGGCGTTCCGCGCCTACAACTGCATGGACTACCCCACGGGTGCCACCGATGAGGACCTGGCGGCGGCCGAGGCGACCCTCGCCGAGAAGGCGCCCACGATCGCGCCCTACTGGTTCGGACCCGACCCCTGCGAGGTGTGGCCGTACCCGCCCACCGGCGTGCGCGAGCGCATCACCGCCGAGGGCGCCGCGCCGATCGTCGTGGTGGGCACCACGAACGACCCGGCGACGCCGTACGAGTGGTCGGTGTCGCTGGCAGATCAGCTCTCCTCCGGTGTGCTGGTGACGCGCGTCGGCGAGGGCCACACCGGGTACAACAAGGGAAACTCGTGCGTCGACTCGGCGATCGAGACGTACCTGCTCGAGGGCACGCCCCCGCAGGATGGGCTGCGCTGCGAGTGAACTGACGAACGACAGAAGCGGATGCCGCGATCTCAGGGTCGCGGCATCCGCTTTCTGCTTGCGAGGTCGTGGTCGTCAGCGGCGCAGCACGCGGCGGGCGAGCGCGTTGCCGAGGAACTGCACCAGCTGCACGATCACGATGATCACGAGCACCGCGGCCCACGTGACCGCCGGGTTGAACTGCTTGAAGCCGTAGACGATCGCGAACTCACCGAGTCCGCCCGCCGCGACGGCGCCCGCGATCGCCGTCATGTCGACGAGGGCAACGACGATGAACGTGTAGCCGAGGATGAGCGGGCCGAGCGCTTCGCGGGGGAGCAGGCGCAGGAGGATCCGCGAGCGGCTCGCTCCCGTGGCGCGGGCGGCCTCGATCACGCCGGGACGCACCGTCAGCAGGTTCTGCTCGACGATGCGGCTGATCGCGAAGAGCGACGCGATGGTGATCGCGAAGATGCCGAACTCGGGACCGATGCCCGGGATGCCGAGGCTGCGCGCGATCGGCTGCACGGCCGCGAGCAGGATCACGAACGGGATCGGCCGGAAGAAGTTCACGATGACGTTGATCGTGCCGAACAGGAACCGGTTGGGGAACAGGCTGCCCGGCCTCGTCGCGTACAGCGCGAGCCCGACGAAGAGTCCCGCGATGCCGCCGAAGACGAGGCTCAGCGACACCACGTACAGCGTCTCGGCCGTCGCGGCCCACAGCTCGGGAAGAAGGTCGATGAGCCTATCCACGAACGTCCTCCTCGATGAGCGGTGCGAACGCCGAGGCCGCGTCGATGGCCTGCTGCACGGCATCCGTCTCTCCGGTCAGTGCCAGAGTCAGATGCCCGAAGACGCGCCCGCCGATGTCGTTGATGCCGCCGTGCACGAGTTCGAAGCGCACGCCGCGCGACGACAGCGCGGCGAAGACGTCGGCCTGCGTGACGTCGCCGTCGCGGATCGTGAACGTCACGATGCGCCCCGGGTGGCGGCCGTGCAGCGCGCGCAGCTGGTCGCCGACCGGCACGTCCTCGATGATGCTCGCGACGAAGCGGCGCGTCGCGGCGTGCTGCGGCGACGAGAGCACGTCGAACACGGCGCCGCTCTCGATGATCGCGCCGTCCTCCATCACGACGACGCGGTCGGCGAGGGTGCGGATGACGTCCATCTCGTGGGTGATCACGAGGATGGTCACACCGAGGTCCCGGTTGATGCGCTTCAGGAGCGCGAGCACTTCCTGCGTGGTGTCCGGGTCGAGGGCGCTCGTCGCCTCGTCGGCGAGCAGGATGCGCGGGTTCGTCGCGAGCGCGCGGGCGATGCCGACGCGCTGCTTCTGCCCGCCCGAGAGCTGCTCGGGGTAGTTCTTCGCCTTGTCGGCGAGGCCGACGAAGCGCAGCAGCTCGTCGACGCGCGCCGCGATCTCGGCGCGCGGGCGACGCGCGACCTCGAGCGGGTAGGCGATGTTCTTCGCGACCGTGCGGGAGTCGAAGAGGTTGAACTGCTGGAAGATCATGCCGATGTCGCCGCGCAGCTCGCGCAGTTCGCGCTCGCGCAGGTGCGTGATGTCACGGCCGTCGATCTCGACGGTGCCGGAACTCGGCGTCTCGAGCGCGTTCACGAGCCGCAGCACGGTGCTCTTGCCGGCACCGGAGTAGCCGATGATGCCGCACACCTCGCCGGCCGCGATGTCGAGCGAGATGTCGTCGACGGCGACGACAGGCGCGCCGTCTTTGGATGCCGGCGGGAAGGTCTTGGTCACGCCGGTCAGGCGGATCAGGGTCATGAATGCTCCTCGGCGGAACGCGCGTGTGCGGCCCGCGCGCACGAGGTGCACGCGGACCGCACAGGCGAGTGCCGCGAAATGGCGGCTGTTACGAGTTGGCGCGGATGTCGTCCTCGACGTCGGTGAGCGACGTCACGAGCTCGTCCACCGGGGTCTTCACGAGGACGGCGGTGCCGCCCGACGCCTCGACGACGCCATCGAGGACGTCCTGCGTGTTCTGGTAGATCTCGACGAGCTTGAGGTACGTCGGGTTGTCGGCGTCCTCGGCCTTCGCCGCGAAGATGTTGATGTACGGGAACGCGCTCGGGTCGGTCGGGTCGTCCGTGGCGATGGCGTCCTCGGGGGCGAGGTCGGCGTCCGCGAGGAAGTCGTTGTTCACGATCGCCGCCGCCACGTCGGGAAGCGACGTCGCGGTGAAGGCGGCGTCGAGCGCTTCGACCTTGACCTTCGACTCGGGCAGCACGTCGGCGACGGTCGAGAAGACCGAGCCGCCGTCCTTCAGCTCGATGAGGCCGGCCGACTGGAGAACGAGGAGGCCGCGCGCCTGGTTCGACTCGTCGTTGGGAACGGCGACCGTGGAGCCCTCGGGGATGTCGTCGGTCGACTCGTACTGCGACGAGTACAGACCGAGCGGGTAGATCGCCGTGGCGCCGATCGGCTGGAGGTCGTCGTCGCTCTGCACGTTGTAGGTCGCGAGGTAGATGATGTGCTGGAACTGGTTCAGGTCCAGCTCGCCCGCCGAGAGCGCGGGGTTCGGCTGCGTGTACTCGCTGAAGTTGACGAGCTCCACCTCGATGCCCTCGTCCGCGGCGGCCTCCTTGTAGGTCTCCCAGTACGGGTCGCCGGAGTCGACGACGCCGATGCGGACGACCTCGTTCTCGTCGGAGGTGCCGGAGGCGGCATCCGTTCCGGTTCCCGCGCAGCCGGCGAGAAGGAGGGCGAGGGGAAGCGCGAGCGCTGCTGCGGCGGTGAGCTTCTTGGACGTGGACATGTGAGTGCTCCTGTGGATCGAGGCCCGTCTCGGGCTTGTGACCGCGCGCACGATCCACGGACCGCGCACGCTTCGTCGCGGACCGGCTTCGAACCTACGTGGGGTGATGCGCCATCTCGAACCGGGCGTAACACGTCGACACCGAGTCCGTCAGGAAGTGGCATCCAGTCCGGGACGGATGCCTCGGCCGTCCTGGTTCGCGAGCACCCGCGAGACCCTGTAAGATCGTTGCTTGTGCGTCGCGCAAGCGAGGCCCGCCACCTTAGCTCAGTCGGCAGAGCGAATCACTCGTAATGATTAGGTCAAGGGTTCGATTCCCTTAGGTGGCTCCGAACGGGAACGGCCGCGCACAGCGGCCGTTTTCCGTATGCGAAGGAGGGTGGTGCGGTGCCTCAGGCGATCGACGCTCTCGCCGAGATCTTCTCGTGGATCGGATTCGGCGTCGGCGCCCTCCTCGCCGGCGTCGCGCTCATCATGTATCTGTTCGACGGCACGTGGCTGCCGGTGCGCGCGGTCGTCGAGAGCGGTCCGAACGGCCGGCTCGTCCGCTGGTTCGACGAGGACGGCGGCGTCGGCGAGGCGCACCTCACCCACGAGCAGGACCACCGCATCGGCGACGCCGACATGGCCGACATCTTCGTGCGCCGCGGGTCGCGGAACCGCATGCGGCTGACCCACGGTTCCCCCGCAGTGCGGGCGGTCACGCGACTCGCGATCGGGATGCTCGCACTCGGCGTCGTGGCGCTGGTGACGTCCCTCGTCATGCTGTTCGTGCGGGGCTGATCCGCCGATCCCGTCTGCGGCCGGGGCTCACGCGACGGCGAGCATGCCCCCGGCGGTCAGTGCGAGGCCGAGACCGATCCACTGCACCGTGGCGACGCGCTCGCGCAGCACGATGGCGGCGAGCAGGATCGTGCCGGCGGGGTAGAGCGCGGTGAGCGCCGACACGACGGCCAGGTCCCCCGTGCGCAGCGCGAACAGCGCCAGGGCGTTGGCTGCGGCATCCGCGATCCCGCATGCGATCGCCAGCCACCACGCCTGACGCGTCGAGGCGACGACCCGCCCGACACCTGTCGTCGCGTGCTCGAGGTCTGCGTGTCCACTCGGCGTCGCGCCCAGGGGGAGCCCGGCGACGGAAAGGACAGAGCGGGCACGCTCACCGCGGCGCAGGGCGGCGAGGGCCAGTATCCCGACGATGACACCCGTCACGACGGCGCTCGTCGCGCGACTCGTCAGGAGCGGCACGAGTCCGCTGTCGTCCGAGGTCTGGTCGAGCACGATGAGGAACGCACCGATCGCGAGGCCCGCGCCGACCGCCATCGCCAGTCCCCGGGCGCTCGGCCGGACGATCTTCTCGCCGGGGATGAAACCCACGAGCACGACGGCGACGAGTGCCACGCCGAGGCCGGCGTACCCGAGGGGTGCGAGCGCGTCGCCGTTCACGAACAGCCCCCACAGCATCGGGGCGACGGCCGACACGACCGCGGTCAGCGGCGACAGGATGCTCATCGGCCCGATCGCGAGGCAGGCGTACAGGAGTGCGATCGCGACCACGCTGAAGACGCCGCCGAGCACCCCCCACGCCACGTCGGGTGCCGACCACACGCCGCCGAACAGTGGCTGGGCGACGAGCAGGGCCACGAGACCGGAGAGCGCGGCGACCGCCGTCACCACGATCGAGCGCAGGCGTCGGGCGGCGAGGCCGCCCAGGAAGTCCGCTGCGCCGTAGACGATGGCGCCCACGAGGGCGATGGCGGCGGAGATCATCGCGACCCAGCATAGGAGCGCGGCGAACGACATCGATCAGGCGACCTGATGTCAAGTGTCGAACTGATGCCAATTCGCTAGATAAGCTAGCGATATGACCTCGGCTCACCACGCGAACCGTCGCCCCTCGGGCTGGCTGCGGATCGGGATCCCCGCTCTCCTCGTGCTCATCTGGCTGACCGTGGGATCCATCGGCGGCCCGTACTTCGGCAAGGTCGACGAGGTGTCGAGCAACGACCGCTCGTCGTTCCTCCCCGAGAGCGCCGACGCGACGCAGGTGAACGAGCGGCTCGCCGGGTTCCTCGGCGGCGAGAGCATCCCCGCGGTGGTCGTGGTGACGGGCGACGGTGAGCTCTCGGACGACGACATCGCCGACGTGCAGGCGCTCGCCGACGACATCGCCGAGGTCGAGGGGGTGCAGGAGGACGTGTCGCCGCCGATCCCGTCTGATGACGGCGAGGCGGTGCAGATCTTCGTTCCCATCGACGCCTCGGGTGAAGTGGGATCGACCGTCGAAGAGATCCGCTCGCTCGTCGCCGAGGACCTGCCGATCGGGCTCGAGGGCTGGGTCACCGGTCCTGCCGGCTTCACCGCCGATCTCGCCGAGGGCTTCCTGGGGATCGACGGCCTCCTGCTGGGCGTCGCGCTGATCGCGGTTTTCCTGATCCTCGTGATCGTCTACCGCTCGCCGCTGCTGCCGGTGCTGGTGCTCCTGACGTCGGTGTTCGCGCTGTGCGTGGCGCTGCTGACGGTGTGGTGGCTCGCGTACGCCGGCATCGTCGTGCTCAACGGGCAGGTACAGGGCATCCTGTTCATCCTCGTGATCGGCGCGGCGACCGACTACGCCCTCCTGTACGTCGCCCGGTTCCGCGAATCCATCGCGACCGGGATGTCGAAATGGGATGCCACGCTCTCCGCGTGGCGCGGAGCCTTCGAGCCGATCCTCGCCTCGGGCGGCACGGTGATCGCCGGCCTGCTGTGCCTGCTGCTCTCCGATCTCGCGACCAACCGTGCGCTCGGACCGATCGCGTCCATCGGGATCGCGTTCTCGATGCTGTCGGCGCTGACCTTCCTGCCGGCGCTCCTGGCGCTGTTCGGGAGAACCGCCTTCTGGCCCTTCATTCCGAAGAAGCCGATCGCGATGATCCCCGACGACCTCACGCAGCCGGTCAAGGGCCTCTGGCCGCGCCAAGCGCGGTTCGTCGCCCGGCACGCGCGCGTCGTGTGGATCGCATGCACGATCGTGCTGCTCGCGGGCGCCGTCGGCATCACGCAGCTCAAGGCCGACGGTGTGCCGACGAGCGATCTCGTGCTCGGCTCCTCCGAGGCGCGCGACGGCCAGGAGGTCCTCGCCGAGCACTTCCCTGCAGGCTCCGGCTCGCCGGTGTACGTGATCGTGCCCGAAGAGGACCTCGCCGACGCGGTCGGCGTCGTCGAGGCATCGGACGGGATCGAGTCCGTGTCGGTCGCCTCGGACGACTCCCCGACGGGGCAGGCAGAGGTCACGGTCGAGGACGGCGAGCCGGTGTTCACCGCAGTCGGCCCGCCCGGCACGCCCGCGCCCACGCCGACGGTGTCCGAGGGCGACGTGCTCGTGATCGGGACGCTGACGGATGCTGCCGACTCCGTCGCCGCGGAGGACACCGTCCGTGACCTCCGCGCCGACCTCGACGAGACGCTCGGCGCCGGCACCGCGGTCGTCGGCGGCGAGACGGCCACCGACATCGACACCAATGACACGTCGACGCGCGACCGCACGGTGATCATCCCGGTGATCCTCGCGGTGATCCTCGTCATCCTGATGCTGCTGCTGCGCTCGCTCCTGGCGCCCGTGCTGCTGATCGGCACCGTGATCCTCTCGTTCGCGACGGCGCTCGGCGTCAGTGCGCTGGTCTTCAACGAGGTGTTCGGCTTCCCGGGGGCCGATCCGGCCGTGCCGCTGTACGGCTTCGTGTTCCTCGTGGCGCTCGGCGTGGACTACAACATCTTCCTGATGTCACGGGTGCGTGAGGAGTCCCTCGTCCACGGGACGAGAGCCGGCATCCTCCGCGGCCTCGTCGCCACCGGCGGGGTGATCACCTCGGCGGGACTCGTGCTCGCGGCGACGTTCGCGGCGCTCGGCGTCATCCCGATCCTGTTCCTCGCGCAGATCGCGTTCATCGTCGCCTTCGGCGTGCTGCTCGACACGTTCATCGTGCGGTCGCTGCTCGTGCCGGCGCTCTCCTACGACATCGGCAAGGCGATCTGGTGGCCGTCGAAACTGTGGCGGCGGGACATCGGCCCTTCGGCAGCGTCAGGGACCGCGAGCGTCGCTGAGCCCGCGCAGCCGGTCGCCGAGTCTGCCGACGCGCTGCCCACCGAGACTGATCCCGAGCTCGTGGCGGGCGACGGGCACCCTCTCACGCGCGATGAGTACAGGCGTACGCTCGAACCATGAGCAAGGCGCTGTTCATCGTCGACGTCCAGAACGACTTCACCGAGGGCGGTGCGCTGGGCGTCGAGGGCGGGGACGCCGTCGCGCAGCGCATCTCGGAGTTCCTCGTCACCCATGCCGAGGACTACGCCGTGATCGTCGCCTCGCGCGATTGGCACCACGCCGAAGGCGACAACGGCGGGCACTTCCACCCGGACCCGGACTTCGTCGACACGTGGCCGGCCCATTGCGTGAGCGGTACCGAGGGCGCGGAGTACGACCCCGGCCTCGACACGTCGGCGGTGACCCACCACGTCAAGAAGGGGCAGGGCAAGCCCGCGTACTCGCTGTTCGAGGGCACGACCGATGACGGCGTGACCGTCGCGCACCTCCTCGAGGAGCACGGCGTGGTCGACGTCGACGTCACCGGCATCGCGACCGACTACTGCGTGCGCGCGTCGGCGCTCGATGCCATCGAGCACGGCCGTCACGTCCGCGTCCTCACCGACCTCATCGCCGGCGTCGCGACGGAATCCAGCGATGCGGCGCTCGCCGAGCTCGCGCACGCCGGAGCCGAACTGCGGCCGTCGGCGCTCGAGGGCGGTGACTGAACCGCGGCGCCGGCCTCGAGCGCGCACGCGCGACCCACCGCCCGCACCGCGCCCGTCTGAGGCCGGCGACCCGCTACTCTCGGGCTCGTGACCGAGATCCGCCCCCTCGCCCCTGCCGACCGCGACGCCTGGCTCCCGCTCTGGCGGGGCTACATCGAGTTCTACGAGTCCGAAGTGTCGGACGAGCAGACCGCGCTGACGTGGAACCGCCTCCTCGACCCGCAGTTCCCGATCCATGGGGCGGTCGCGACCGTCGACGGGCGCGCCATCGGCTTCGTCCACTGGCTCACGCACGCGGCCACGTGGTCGGCGGCGCCGTACGTGTACCTCGAGGACCTCTTCGTCGCCCCCGACACGCGCGGCAGCGGCGCGGGTCGCGCCCTCATCGCCCACGTGACCCAGTGGGCGCGCGCACACGGCGCGGCGAAGGTGTACTGGCTCACGCAGGAGACCAATGCCACCGCGCGGGCCCTCTATGACCGCGTCGCGACGCACACCGGCTTCGTGCACTACGAGATCGGGCTCGGCCGATGAGCGCCTCGGGCCCGACGGAGCGGAGCACCGGCGACCTCGTCGCGACGCTGCTCCTGATCGGGTTCTCGGTCGGCGCCGCGGTGGTGCTCTTCTTCGTCTCGCTCGCGTGGGCCATCGGCAACCACGACAACACGGTGGCGATCGTGCTGGGCGGCTACCTGCCGCTGGCGCTCGCCGTGATCGGCGCCGTCGCGGGAATCGTCGCGCTGTCGCGGAAGCATCGCGCGTTCTGGTACCCGTTGATCGCCCTCGTGCTCAGCATCGTCGCCTGGGTCGTGGCCGCCTCGATCGCCCGCTGACCGGGCGCCACCGCGTCGCTCAGGTCGCCGCGCGCCGCTGCCGCCGGGCCAGGAAGATCACGAAGCCCAGCGCGACCAGGGCGGTGAGGCAGAGCAGGCTGAGACCGATCGTGTAGCTGTGGGCTTCGGCGTTGTAGGTCGCGCCCATCACGAGCGGCGGGAAGTAGCCACCGAGCCCGCCCGCGGCACCCACGATTCCCGTGACGGTGCCGACCCGCTCGGCCGGTGCGCGCTGCGCCACCCACGTGAACACCGCGCCGGTGCCGAGTCCGAGGAAGAGCGCCATCAGGACGAACGACGCCCCCGCTGCGAGCTCGGGAGGCGGTTGCAGCGCGATCACCACCGCCATCACGGCCGCGCCGCCGAGCGAGATGCTGAGCACGGTCGCCGGGCCGATGCGGTCCGACAGCCAGCCGCCGACCGGTCGTGCGATCACCGCGGCGATCGCGAAGCCCGCCGTGCGGGCGCCGGCGTCGGCGAGGTCGTACCCGTAGACCTCCTTGAGGTAGGTCGGGAGGTACGTCGAGAAGGCGACGAAGCCGCCGAAGGTCACGGCGTAGAGGAACGCCATCTGCCACGTGACGGCGAGCTTGGACGCCGCCTTGAGCTTGGGCATGACAGGCGCGGTGTTCGGCTTCCACAGCGGCGAGTCCCGCATGAAGAGCCAGACGATGACCGCGACCACGAGCAGCGCGCCCGCGATGATGAGGTGCGTGGCGACGTAGCCGAACCACGCCACCATGCGGGGCGTGAAGAACGACGACAGCGCGGTGCCGCCCATGCCGGCGCCGAAGAGGCCCGTGGCGAAGCCACGCTTGGCCGGCTCGTACCAGGCGTTCACGAAGGGGATGCCGATCGCGAAGGTCGTGCCGGCGATGCCGAGCAGGAACCCGAAGGCGATCATGAGCGCATACGACCCCCACACTCCGGCGAGGGCCACCAGCACCACGGGCACGGCAGACACCGCCGTCAGGACCGTGAACATCAGGCGCCCGCCGAAGCGGTCGGTGAACGCCCCGGTGAGGATGCGGCCGAGCGATCCGACCAGCACCGGCGTCGCGATGAGCAGCGACGCCTCCGTCGAGGTCAGCCCCATCTCGGCCGTGTACTGCACCGCGAGCGGCGCGACCAGGTTCCACGCCCAGAACGTGATGGTGAAGGCCAGCAGTGCCAGCAGGAGGTTCTTCGTGCGGCCGGGCAGTTCCTGGGTCCCGGTCGCGGCGGGGGCTTCAGCTGGGCCCCCGCCCCCGGAGGCTCGCCGCGGCGCGCCAGCGCCGTGGGGAGGGGGAGTGGGGACCGTCGTCATCGTCGTGTGCCTCTCGTCTTGCCTGCGGTGGTCGCCTTGCGGTCCGGGGTGCGGTCGGTGGTGCCCACGGGCGCCCAGCCGCGCCGGATTCCGCGCGCCGTCGTCGGTCGCCCGTCGCGTGAGCGGTAGACGATGTACGGGCGGAACAGGTAATGCACCGGCGCTGTGAACGCATGCACGAGCCGGGTGAACGGCCAGATCATGAACAGCACCATGCCGATCACGGTGTGGATCTGGTAGTCGAGCGACGCCTCGCTCATCGCGGCGATGTTCGGCTGGACGACGAACAGCGACCGGAACCACGGCGAGACGGTGTCGCGGTAGGTGAGCTCCTGGTGTGGCCCGATGACTCCCAGCACCGTGGTCGCGAGGCCCGCGACGATGGCGGCCACCAGCACGACGTACATGGTCTTGTCGTTCTTCGTCGTGGCCATGAACACCGGTCCGGTGGTGCGGCGGCGGTAGATCAGGATGCCGATGCCGACGAGCGTCGCGATTCCCGCCACGGTGCCGAGACCCAGCGCGGCGAGGTGGTACATCTCATCCGAGACGCCGAAGAAGTCGGTCCATGCCTTGGGGATCACGAGGCCGATGACGTGGCCGATGATCACGACGAGGATGCCGAAGTGGAACAGCGGCGAGCCGATGCGCAGCAGCCGCGATTCGTAGAGCTGCGACGAGCGCGTGGTCCAGCCGAACTGGTCGTAGCGATAGCGCCAGATCGTGCCGCCGACGAGCACCGCGACCATGACGTAGGGGAGGATGCCCCATAGGAACAGGTCCATCAGCGCCTCCCCACCGGCTCGAGCGGCAGCAGCCGCGGGTCGTGGGCGTCGAGGCCGACGGACTCGCGCGGCGGTCCGGCGGCTGCCATCGCCATCGCCTGCTGGCGGTCGGCGGGGGAGCGCCCGGGAAGCGTGTCGCACACCGCCGCGACGATGCCGGCGTACGGCGACCCGCGATCGGCGAGGGCGAGGCGGATGAGTTCGAGACTGGGCCGGTACTCCTGCAGCAGCGCCGCACCGTCGCCCGGCGCGTGCCGTGCGTACTCGAGCACGAGCGGCAGGAAGTCGGGCAGCTCGCCGGTGCCGTCGATCGTGAGCCCGGCTTCGCGGTACCGCCGATTCAGATCGGCGAGCACCGCGCCGCGCCGGCGCGTGTCGCCGTCGGTCCAGTAGCTCAGGTACAGCGCGTGGCGCCGTGACATGTCGAACGTGTCGACGTACACGGTCTGCACCGCGGGCGCCGGCGTCTTCTCCCACCACTCGAGGAGCGGGGCGAAGGATGCTGCCGCCCGAGGCGCCGCCTCCGACAGGGCGGGGCCGATCAGCGCCGCTGAGCCGAGCACGCCGTCATCCGGATAGCTCAGGCAGAGCGACGCCGCCTGGTAGACCACCCGGACGTTCACGACGAGCCTCCTGCCGAGGCATCCGGAGCCGCATCCTTCGGCGGGAAGAGACCGGGCGGTGCGCCGTTGCCGTCCCAGTTGAGGAGGTTGACGCGGCCGCGCAGCGACTCGGCGCTGGCGGCGGTGTCGGCGCTCTGGCGCTCCTTGAGGGCGTGGAAGGTCTCGACCGCCACCGGGACGGGCCGGCCGCTGGCCTCGCCGAACATGCCCGACTCGTTACCGTACGGGCCGCCGTCGAAGTCGAGCGAGCAGCCCAGCTCCTCGAGCTCGTGCGCGCGCTCGTAGTGGGCGGTCGGGATGACGTAGCGGTCCTCGTACTTGGCGATCGCGAGCAGCCGGTACATCGCGTAGATGGACTCGCCGGTCATGCCGACGGCGGCGGGGATCGACTCGTCGCGATCGCGCTCGAGCGTGATGTCGCGCAGGTACGAGCGCATCGCGGCGAGGCGCCACAGCACCCCCGTGATGATGTCGGTGTCACCGGCGGTGAAGAGCTCGGCGAGATACTCCACGGGGATCCGGAGCGCCTCGATCGCGCCGAACAGGGTGCCGGCGGCCTCGGAGTCGTGGCCCTGGTCGCGCAGCAGGTCGACGATCGGCGACAGCGGCGGGATGTACCAGACCATCGGCATGGTGCGGTACTCGGGGTGCAGCGGCAGCGCCACCCGGTACGTCTTCGCCAGGGCGTAGACGGGGGAGCGGCGCGCGGCATCCATCCAGTCCTCGGGGATGTCGCCCTGCGCGCGGGCCGCCGCGATCACCTCGGGGTCGTTCGGGTCGAGTATGAGGTCGAGCTGCGCCTCGTACAGGTCCTTCGGATCGGGTGTCGAGGCCGCCTCCGTGACGCGGTCGGCGTCATAGAGGAAGAGGCCGAGGTAGCGCAGGCGCCCGACGCACGTCTCAGAGCAGACGGTGGGGATGCCGACCTCGAGGCGCGGGTAGCACAGCGTGCACTTCTCGGCCTTGCCGGTCTTGTGGTTGAAATAGATCTTCTTGTACGGGCAGCCGGTGATGCACTGGCGCCAGCCGCGGCAGCGGTCCTGGTCGACGAGCACGATGCCGTCCTCGGCGCGCTTGTAGATCGCGCCCGACGGGCACGACGCCATGCACGACGGGTTCAGGCAGTGCTCGCAGATCCGCGGCAGGTAGAACATGAACGTCTTCTCGAACTGCAGCTTGATCTTGTCTTCGGACTCGCGCCGTACGCGCTCGACGATCGGGTCGAGATGGCCCATCTCGCTCGCGCCGCCGAGGTCGTCGTCCCAGTTCGCCGACCACGTGATCTTCGTGTCCTCGCCGGTGATGAGCGACTTCGGCCGGGCGACGGGGAAGTCGTCGCCGAGGGGTGCGTCGATGAGCGTCTCGTAGTCGTAGGTCCAGGGCTCGTAGTAGTCCTCGAGCTTCGGCTGCACCGGCGATGAGAAGATCGAGAACAGGCGCTTCAGGCGGCTGCCCGTGCGCAGCGACAGGCGGCCGCGCTTGTTGAGCGTCCAGCCGCCGCGCCACTGCTCCTGGTCCTCGTAGCGGCGCGGGTAGCCCTGGCCCGGACGCGTCTCCACGTTGTTGAACCACACGTACTCGGTGCCGGCACGGTTCGTCCACGCCTGCTTGCACGTGACCGAGCAGGTGTGGCATCCGATGCACTTGTCGAGGTTCATGACCATGCCCATCTGGGCCATCACGCGCATCAGAACACCACCTCCTGCGAGCGACGGCGCACCGTCGCCACCATGTCGCGCTGGTTGCCGGTCGGGCCGAGGTAATTGAACGCATAGGACAGCTGGGCGTACCCGCCGATGAGGTGCGTCGGTTTGACCAGCAGCCGCGTGACGGAGTTGTGGATGCCGCCGCGCCGGCCCGTCGCCTCGGACTTCGGCACGTCGATCGTGCGCTCCTGCGCATGGTGCACGTAGACGACGCCGGTGGGCATGCGATGCGACACGATCGCCCGCGCCACGAGCACGCCGTTCGAGTTCACGCACTCGACCCAGTCGTTGTCGGCGGCACCGATGGCGGCGGCGTCCGCCGGACTCATCCAGACGGTGGGGCCTCCACGCGACAGCGACAGCATGAAGAGGTTGTCCTGGTACTCGGAGTGGATCGACCACTTCGAGTGCGGCGTGAGGTAGCGCACCACGACCTGCTGCTCGCCGTTCGGGCCGAGCTTGGGCTCGCCGAACAGTCGGTGCATGTCCAGCGGCGGGCGGTAGATCGGCAGGGCCTCGCCGAGGTCACGCATCCACGCGTGGTCGAGGTAGAAGTGCATGCGCCCGGTGAGGGTGTGGAAGGGCTTGAGCCGCTCGATGTTGACGGTGAACGGCGCGTACCGGCGCCCGCCCGTCTCGGAGCCCGACCACTCCGGCGACGTGATCACCGGCACCGGCGCCGCCTGCGTCATCGCGAACGTGATGCGCTTCTCCTCGGAGCCCTCGGCCAGGTCGGCCAGCGGCTTGCCCACTCTCTTCTCGAGGGTGCGGAAGCCCTGCGAGGCGAGTTCGCCGTTCGTCGTGCCCGAGAACGCCAGGATCGCCTCGGCCATCTTGACGTCGGTGTCCATCGCGGGCCGGCCATCGGCGGCGCCACCGAGCATGACGCCGTTCTTCTGGGCGAGCCGCTCGACCTCGTGCGCCACGTCGTAGGTCACGTTCTTGATCGTGAACCCGAGGCTGTCGGCGAGCGGCCCGACGGCGGCGAGCTTGTCGGCGATCGCGGTGTAGTCGCGCTCCACGACCGTGAACTGCGGCATGGTCCTGCCCGGAATGCCGGCGGTGTCGCCGCGGGCCCAGTCCCGCACCTCGCCGCCGGGCTGCGACGTCTCGCCCGGGGTGTCGTGCTGCATGGGCACGGAGACGAGGTCTCTCCGCGTCCCCAAGTGGGTGCGCGCCTGCGCCGAGAACTCGACGGCGATCGCATGGAACAGGTCGAAGTCGCTCTTCGCCTCCCACGGCGGGTCGATCGCCGGAGTGAACGCGTGCACGAACGGGTGCATGTCGGTCGACGACAGGTCGTGCTTCTCGTACCAGGTCGCGGCCGGGAAGACGACGTCCGACAGCAGCGTCGTCGAGGTCATGCGGAAGTCGGCCGACACGAGCAGGTCGAGCTTGCCCTCGGGGATCTCGTCGTGCCACTTCACGTCGTTCGGGCGCACGCTCGCCTCGTCCGTCGCCATCACGTTGTTGTGCGTGCCGAGCAGGTACTTGAGGAAGTACTCGTTGCCCTTCGCGCTCGATCCCATGAGGTTCGACCGCCACAGCGTGAGCAGGCGTGGCCAGTTCTCTGGCGCGTCGACGTTGGCGATCGCGGGCTGCAGTGCGCCGGAGGAGAGCTGCGCGGCGACGAAGGATGCGGCGTCCGCCGCCTCTCCGTTCGCCACCGCCGCGTCGGCCCGGTCGGCGAGGTCGAGCGGGTTGACGTCGAACTGCGGGTAGAACGGCATCCAGCCGAGGCGCGCGGACTGGGCGATCGTGTCAGCGGTGTGCATGCCGGCGAGGTTGCCCTCGGCGAGCGGCGACGCCAGCGCGTCGGCGGAGTACCCGTCGAAGCGCCACTGGTCGGTGTGCATGTACCAGTACGCGGTGCCGATCATCGTCCGCGGCGGGCGGCTCCAGTCGAGGGCGTTCGCCAGCGACAGCCAGCCGGTGATCGGGCGGCACTTCTCCTGCCCGACGTAGTGCGCCCAGCCGCCGCCGTTGCGCCCCATCGACCCGGTGAGGATCAAGAGCGCCAGGATCGCCCGGTACGTCGCATCGCCGTGGAACCACTGGCAGATGCCGGCGCCCATGATGATCATCGAGCGCCCGTTCGACTCGACCGCGTTCGCGGCGAACTCGCGTGCGATGCGCGTGCACGCCTGAGCCGGCACGCCGGTGATCTCCTCCTGCCACGCGGGCGTGTACGGCGACTCGGCGTCGTCGAGCCCGGTCGGCCAGTCGCCCGGCAGCCCGTCACGGGGGACGCCGTACTGGGCAAGCATCAGGTCGAGGACGGTCGTCACCAGGATGCCGCCCACCCGCGTCGCCGGCACGCCTCGGTGCAGCACGGCTCCCTCGCCGTCGGCGGAGTCGAAGCAGGGGAGCAGAACTTCCACGGCCTCAGGAGTTCCGGTCGCGGAGGGGAGGTCGGCGATGGACAGTGCCGGTTCCACGCCGTCGAGGTCGAGGTTCCAGCGGCCCTCGCCGGACGCGGCATACCGGAAGCCCATCGAGCCGTTGGGCACGCGCGGGGCTCCGGTCGCGGCATCCAGCACCACCGTCTTCCACTCGTCTTCGGGGGTGCCGCCGCCGAGGTCCTTCGACGTGACGAACGTGGCGGGGACATACGCACCGTCGCGCTCGGTGAGCCGCACGAGGTGGGGGAGGTCGGTGTACTGGCGCGCGAAGTCGGCGAAGAACGGCACGCGGCGGTCGACGTAGTTCTCCTTGAGCACCACGTGGCCCATCGCCATCGCGAGTGCCGCGTCGGTGCCGGCCTGGCACGGCAGCCATTCGTCGGCGAACTTCGTGTTGTCGGCGTAGTCGGGGCTGACCGTGACGACCTTCGTGCCGCGGTAGCGCACCTCGGCCATCCAGTGCGCGTCGGGCGTGCGGGTGACCGGCACGTTCGAGCCCCACATCATCAGGTACGTGGCGTCCCACCAGTCGCCCGACTCGGGGACGTCGGTCTGGTCGCCGAACACCTGCGGGCTCGCGACCGGGAGGTCGGCGTACCAGTCGTAGAACGACGTCATCACGCCGCCGACGAGCTGCGTGAAGCGCGTGCCGATGCAGTGCGACACCATCGACATCGCCGGGATCGGCGAGAAGCCCGCGACCCGGTCTGGGCCGTACTCCTTGATCGTGTGCACGTACCCGGCGGCGACGAGCTCGACCGCCTCGCGCCATGACGCGCGCACGAGACCCCCCTTGCCGCGCGCCTGCTGGTAGCGGCGGCGCGTCTCGGGGTTCTTCGTGATCTCGCCGAAAGCGAGCACCGGGTCACCGGTGCGGGCCTTCGCCGCGCGGTATTCCTCGAGCAGCACGCCCCGGATGTACGGGTAGCGCACGCGGGTGGGGGAGTAGGTGTACCACGAAAAAGCAGCCCCGCGGGGACACCCGCGGGGCTCGTACTCGGGACGGTCGGGGCCGACGCTGGGGTAGTCGGTCTCCTGGGCCTCCCACGTGATGATGCCGTCCTTGACGTACACCTTCCACGAACAGGAGCCCGTACAGTTCACGCCGTGCGTCGACCGGACGACCTTGTCGTGGCTCCACCGATCGCGGTAGAACGCGTCGCCCTCGCGCCCGCCCTCGAGGAAGGCGGCACGATGATCGGCGGTTTCGTCCCACCTCGTGAAGAACCGCCCTGCGCGCAGCAAGGCGTCGGAAGCCGGACCGTCCACACCGATCTGGGGCGTCATGACTCGGACCCTAGCGAAACGTCCGGATGTTGCACCAGGGGGGCGCGCCGGAAAACCGACGGCTGGACGGCCGCTCGATCGAGTGGAAGTGGTGCCCCCACAGGGACTCGAACCCTGGACCCACGGATTAACCTGCTGCACTGGGCTTTCCCCAGCCACCGTCTCCGGCTTGCAGTCTGGACTATATCTTCACCTTCGGCCGGACCGGTCAGGTGCGCCGCGTGTAGTCTCTGAGGTTCCCTTGCGGTTACCTGCTGATTACCCAATCCCTCGGATTGTCACTGCCGTCTCCGGCGAGTACCTCGGGCTCTCAGGGCGTCCCAGCATATAGCGGCGGTCATCCGACGCATTTCTGCGCCGGCGCTCCATTTTGTTCTGTTGAAGTCCGTTGCTCTAACCAACTGAGCTATAGGGGCCTGTCCACCCTAGCAATCCGAGAGCGATGCTCGGAGCGTCGGTGCCCGGCTCTACGATCGGCGCTGCTGATGTTCGATCCACGCGAGGAGGCTGACCAGCGTGCTGAAACGCTGCGGGACGTGCCGTGAGTTCAAGCCCCTCACGGAGTTCAACCGGAAGTCCGCGCGTGCCGATGGTCTGCAGGAGGTCTGCCGACACTGCAATCGCGAGTCTTCCCGCGCCTACTACGCCCGCAATCGCGAGCGGCATGTGCAGGTCATCGTGGAACGCACGGCGATGCGTCGCGCGGCGGCGAAAGCCTTCCTCGCCGTATATCTCCGCGAGCATCCGTGCGTCGACTGCGGGATCCCTGACTTGCGCGTGCTCGATTTCGATCATCGACCCGGCGACGGGAAACGCAAGGACGTCATGGCAATGGTGCGGGAAGGCTTCAGCATCGCCAAACTCGAAGAGGAGATCGCCAAGTGCGATGTCCGGTGTCGCAACTGCCACGCGATCGTGACGCTCGAGCGCGGCGGCGTGAATTGGCGGTCTGAGGCGATGCGCCGAGCGATGGACCGATAGCTCGCTCAGCGCTTCCCGTTGCCCTTGCCACTCCCGCTGTTGCTGCCGGGGCCGTTTCCGTTGCCATTGCCGCTGCCGTTGTTGTTGCCGGGTCCGCTGTTGTCGCTCCCGCCTCCGCCGGTGTCCGCCGGCGGCGCCTCCTCGGGAGCGACCTCCTCGGCCGGCGCGATCGCCGGCGCTTCCTCGACAGGAGCGTCCTCCGTCGGTTCCGGGGAAACCTGCTCGACGGGGGACGTCGGCGCGGGTTCGGGTTCCGCAGCCCAGCTGTTCGCCAGCCAGAGCGTTCCGAGAGCGATCGCTATCGCAAGGAGCGCCGCGAGCACTGCGCCGATCATCAGCACCCGACGCGAGGGACGACGCTCGTCGTCCGGGACAGCGGGGAGGACCGGTGACGTTGCGACAGCAGACGTCTCCACTGCGGTAGGCACACCGGCCGCTGACAGGCGGGCATCGCGGCGGAGCGCCCCGGGCGCGACAGGAGGTGATGCGGGTGCCGGCTGGGGAAAGATCTGCGTGGGGCCGGTGGCGATGATCGCGACCGGCGCGGTCGACGGGTCGGCGTTCTCGCGGGCGATGGTGTTCTCCATCGCTGCCAGTCGCGATGCCGCCGTCACCACCTCGAGCGCGGTCGGCCGGTCGTCGGGGCGGATCGCCGTCATTCCGCGCAGCAGACCCTGCCATGCCGGATGGAGGGACTCGGGGATCTTCGGCGCCGCCGACAGGCGCGCCATGACCGTGCCGATGCCCTCGGCCTCCCCGAACGGGCGCTCGCCCGTGAGCGCCTCGATGAGCAGCAGCCCGAACGCGTAGATGTCAGCGGGCGGCGCCGGCGCGACACCTCGCGCCTGCTCGGGCGCGACGTACGCCATCGTGCCCACGATGACGCCCGGGGTGGTCACCCGGGCCGAGTCCATGAGGTAGGCGATGCCGAAATCGGCCAGCTTTGCCCGCCACTCCCACCCGGGCCGCGGCGAGGACCACAGGAGCACGTTGGAAGGCTTGATGTCGCGGTGCACGACCCCGTGGTCGTGTGCCACGTGGAGCCCTTCCGCGATGTCGATCGCGATCGAGGCGACCACGCGGGGATCGACCGGTCCTCGTGCGATCAGGTCGCGCAGCGTGATGCCGTCGACGAGCTCCATGACGAGGTAGCTGCTCTCATCCGTGCCGACCCGGGCATCGAACACGGTGACGAGCGAATGATGGCTGAGGGAGGCGAGGAGCGTCGTCTCAGACAGGGCGCGCTCGACAGATCCGATGGCGTCGGTCGGCTCACGGAACACCTTCACGGCGACGAGACGCTGGAGATGCGTGTCCTCGGCGCGATACACACGCGCCATGCCGCCCTCTCCGATGCGTTCCCGCAGCAGGTAGCGCCCGTCCAAGAGCTCGCCGGTGGCGATCTCTCCGGACGCGAGCAGGTCAGTCACATGTCCTCCCACCCGTTGCGCGCACCCCTCCGGCGCCGCATCGGGCCTGGTACCACGGTACGGACTGCGCTCCTCGCCGATGGAGGGCTTGACGAGCCTGCTTCGACGTGCAAGCGCGTGCAGCGCGGCCGCCGGCGCACCTCGCAGGCGCCGGCGGCCGCGCCGCCCCCCATTGCCGGCGTGACGCCGGCGTTCGATCACTGAGCCGGAGGCATCAGGACCGCGTCGATGAGGTACACGGTGGCGTTGGCGGTCTGCACGCCGCCGCAGATCACGTTGGCGTCATTGACCTTCCACATGTCGCCCTCGCCCGTGACCTCGAGGTCGGACCCCTGCACCGTGGTGTGGGTGCCCGCGATGTCGGCCGGCTCGACCCGGCCCGGCACCACGTGGTACGTGAGGATCGACGTCAGCGTCGCGCTGTCGGTCTTCAGCGACTCGATGGTGGCGGGGTCGATCATCGCGAAGGCCTCGTCCACCGGCGCGAACACCGTGAACTCGTCGCCGTTCAGCGTGTCGACGAGGTTCACGTCGGGATTGAGCTGCCCGCTCACGGCAGCGGTCAGCGTCGTCAGCATCGGATTGTTGGATGCCGCGACCGCGACCGGATCCGCTGACATGCCTTCGATCGAGCCGTCGCCCTCCGGCACGGCTTCGGCGTACGCCGCGCAGCCGGGGCCGACGAGCCCGGCGGCGGGATCGGCCATCGGCTCCTCGCTGGCCTCCATCGAGGGTGTCGACGTCGAAGGTTCGGTTGTGGATTCTGCGGTCGATCCGCCCATCGAACAGGCGGACAGCGCGAAGGTCGCGGCGACGGCGAGCATCAGCCCTGCCGACACACGCTTCCGGGTGATGCGAGACATCTCTTCCTCCTCTGTGCGGTCCTCGGACCGCGGTCTGCGTGTCCCCGGTGCGGGGAGCGTGCCGCGAAAGCGGCTACACGGACTGTTCGGAGGGCTCGTCGCATCGGATTGCAGATCGGATGAAGCGGATGCTGCCGCCCCGGATCGCAGCATCCGTCCCGGTCGCGCAATCCGAACGCGGGGCCGCCCCGAACAACCCACGACGCATGACGCATCGCCCGTCACCAGGGGCGGTCGCCGCCCCGCGTGCGACGTCGAGGCGCCGCCGGGCGTGGAAGTGTACTCGTTCACCTCCGGGCGAGGCCACGACGGGTCGGAGGGAAGCGCGTAGGGCATGCTGGAACACATGGTGATCGACGGGATCGACGTGCCGGACGACGGCACGGAGCCCGTCGATCGCGTCGCACAGCTCCTCGTACGCGCCGCGGGAGGCGATCAGGCGGCGTTCGCCCGCCTCTACGACCTGCTGTCTCCCCGGGTGTTCGGTCTGATCCTCCGCGTGCTGGTCGACCGTGCGCAGAGCGAAGAGGTGCTGCAGGAGGTCTTCCTCGAGGTGTGGCAATCCGCCGCGCGATTCGCTCCGAACAGAGGTCAGGGAAGATCGTGGGTGCTGACGATCGCGCACCGCCGAGCCGTCGACCGCGTGAGGTCGTCGCAGGCGAGCACGGATCGCGACGTGCGCGCGGGCTTCCGAGACCTCGACGTCGCCCACGACGGGGTCGCGGAGCAGGTCGAGCTCCGCATCGAGGGGCAGAAGGTGGCGGTGGCGCTCTCGGGGCTTCCCGATGCCCAGCGGGAGGCGCTCACCCTTGCGTATTACGGGGGTTACAGTCAGAGCGAGATCGCGGCCCTGGTGGGGGCGCCGCTGGGCACGATCAAGACGAGGATGCGGGACGGCCTGTCCCGCCTGAGAGCCGAGATGGGGGTGACCGCGTGATGGACGAGCAGGAGTTCGCCGAGCTCGCCGCAGGCGCTGCGCTGAACGCGCTGTCGCCCGCCGACCGCGCGGCCTTCGAGGCGGCGCGACGCGAGCACCCCGAGTGGGAGCACTGGATCGAGACGGATGCCGCCACCGCCGTGGCGCTCGCCGATACCGTCTCGGACGCCGTGCCTCCGCTGACGCTGCGCTCGACGCTGCTCTCGCGGATCGCGACGACTCCGCAGCTTCCCGCGATGGACGCGGCGGTGGCCGCGACTGCCGAGCCCGTCGATCGGTGGACGCCCGGCCCGACGCCCGCACCGGAACAGCACGACGACGACCCGCCGGTCGAGCCGCCCCCGCCGACGGCGGTGATCCAGGCGGTCTCGCGACGTCGCTGGACGCGGGGCATCCTGACGCTCGCCGCCTCCATGGTGCTGCTCGTCGCGCTCGGCCTCGGGGCCGTGCAGATCAACGAGTACATGAACCGGCCTCCCGAGGTCGTGGCGCTGCAGCAGATCGAGGACGCCCCCGACGCGCGGTCGGCGACGGTCGAGGTCGCGGACGGCGGGACGTCCACGGCGCACTGGGCGGAGTCTGTGGGCAAAGTCGTGCTGGTGTCGCAGGGACTGCCGCAGATCGCGGACGACGAGAGCTTCGAGCTCTGGTTCGTGCGCGACGGCGCCGCGGTGCCCGCGGGGGTGTTCGAGCCGACCGACGGGACGACGACCGCGCTGCTCGAGGGTGCGATGGAACCCGGCGACGTGATCGCGGTGACGATCGAGCCCCAGGGCGGCTCGCCGACGGGGGAGCCGTCGTCCGACCCGATCGTGACGATCCCGACGGCCTGACGCCGGCGACGTACGCCCGGTCGCTCTGCTCGTCGAAGCGCCGCCGCGACGCCCCCGATCCGGGTAGCGTGAGGCCGTGGCATCCGTCCCCCAGAGAGCACAGACGGCACAGTCGACCCAGACCCTCGCGCACCTGCGCCGCGCGCGCGACCTCATGGATCGCGACTACGCGCAGCCGCTCGATGTGCCCACGATGGCGGCGAAGGCGCTGATGTCGCCCGCGCACTTCTCGCGCGAGTTCAAGGCCGCGTACGGTGAGACGCCGTATGCGTACCTGATGACCCGGCGCATCGAGCGCGCCATGGCCCTGCTCCGCGAAGGCATGTCGGTGACGGATGCCTGCACTGCCGTCGGAGCGACCTCGCTCGGCTCGTTCAGTTCGACGTTCACCGAGATCGTGGGCGAGACGCCGAGCTCGTACCGTTCACGCCCGCACGACGCCGCCGAGGCGATGCCGCTCTGCGTCGCCAAGATCCTCACCCGCCCGACCCGTTACGCCTGATCGGAACCGAGCAGGATCGGAGAAGCGCGCGGGGCAGCGTCGCTCTAGCGTGGCAGACATGACGAACATCGCCCTGGCGTACAGCCCCATCACCGTCGACGACGTCGACGCCGCCATCCCCTTCTACCGCGACGGACTCGGTCTCGAGGTCGTGAACGACGTCGCCTACGACGGCCACCGCTGGGTGAGCTTCGGGTTCCCCGGCCAGCCCGGCCTGTCGCTCGTGGTGTCCGACCCGACGGCGGGCCGATCGCCCGAGGACGGCGACGCGCTGCAGCGCCTCGTCGTGAAAGGCTCCGGCCCCGGACCCTACGTGTTCACCACGACCGACCTCGACGCCACCTTCGAGAGGCTGCGCGCCTTCGGTGCCGAGGTGCTGCAGGAGCCCAAGGAGCAGGGCTGGGGTCCGCGCGACGCCGCCTTCCGGGACCCGGCGGGCAACCACATCCGCCTGAACCAGGTCTGAGACGGGCGCGCGAGGTGTGCCTGCCCTGGGTCGCCGCGATCAACCGCGAGCCCGTGCTCGCGGCGGCGAGTAGCCTGGACGGAATGAGCGACTCGTCCAGGGAGTTCCACAAGCCCGTCCGCCGACCGGCCGAACTCTTCGACCGGGTGTTCGCCGCCGAGGACCCGGCCGAGGTCTCCCGCGTCGCGCACACCACCGCACATGCCCTGCTCGCACGCGTGAGGGCCGACCCCGACGGCACCGTCGTGGACCGGCTCGTCGCCTTCACCGACGAGCACGGCATCGACGACCTCGCCGAGCTGTGGTCTCGGTCGCCCGCGAAGACGCTTCCCGGCGCCCTGTGGCGGCTGTACCTCGTGCAGCTCATGATCCACGACGACCCGCGCACGGCCGCGCTCCTCTACGAGCGCGGCCGTGCCGAGCTCCGCTCCGCCGACGACGTGGTGGCCGGCGCCCCGTCCCCGGCGGGACCGGAGGAACTCGTCGCGCTGGTCGACACCATCCTGCGAGGGCTCTTCGAGGGGGACTTCGCCGTGGCGCTCGACCGGGCGGCCGCGTTCTGCCGGGTGCAAGCCGCCGGCGCGACCCACGTCGCCGACGATTACGAAGCGACCGAGCCCGACCGTGCGTCGACGTTCACCACGCGCGCCCTGCGTCTGTCGGACTACGCCGCCGACCTCACGGCCTGCGCGGCCCTCTGGCGCCGCGACGCCCTGAACTGACCCCGCGGCCCGCTCTCCCCGCCCCCCGCCCCCGCCTGTCTGCGCGTAGGCCCCTGCACACAGCGTCGGATCCGCAGGTACGGACGCGCTGGATGAAACGTCGGCCGAGCGTCACCGCGAAGCGGCGTGTTTCGGGTCATGTCCGCATGTGCGGATCCGATCCTGCGCCGGGGTTCGCGGCGGGCGCCGCGCCATCCGCGCGCCGGGCCTCCTCCCCAGACCGGATGACGATCGGCACATCCACAGACTGAAGGCGAGCAGCACCCAGCCGAATGCCGATGGGCCGAGCATCAGGGGATGTGCACTGTCGACGCGCCTGCCGTGATGTCATTTCGTGAATTGAGCGCGAAGGGCTACACGCCCCGCCGCATCCGCGCCGAAGTAGCCGGCGGTTCCTGGCGGGTGCTCCGCCGGGGCGTCTATGCGCGCTCGGGCGCGTGCAACGCGGTGGCTGAAGCCGCCACTCACGGTGGCTCGCTGGCATGCGTGGGGGACACGCCGGCGGATGCGCCGATCAACCGGCGTGTTGCCGCGGGCGTCCGCACCTGCGGATCCGCGGGTGCTGACGGGAGTTCGATGCCATCCGGGAATCCTCGTCGGGGGCGCCGAACCGGCGCGGCCTCGCCGGGGCCGGAACGTGCCGGCGGTGGAGCGCCAGGGTGCCGATGCGCTTTGCGGGAGAGACGCTCGGCCTCGATCAGCGCGTGCGGGGAAATCCGGGCATGAAAGTGCCGGGCCGCAGAACGCCTCTCGGCGCGGCGCCGCTCGAAGCGGCAAATTTTGGAGCCCGGGGTTACTGCGGCCCGGCCGATCCAGTGTAACCGAGTCCGCGGTCGCGGCATTCCCGAACGCCTAAGCTCGGGGGCATGGCCCTGCGTTTCGCGCTCGTGATCGAGCCCGCGGCATCCGATGATCCTCGTCCCGATTTCGCCGACTCGTTCCGCGTGATCGACCCCTCCGCCCCGGCGCTCAGCGTCGGCGAGCTGAGCACGCAGCGCGGCGACGGCATCTTCGAGTCGATCGGCGTCGTCGACGGTCACGCGCAGGAGACCCAGGCCCATCTCGAGCGACTCGCACACTCCGCGCAGATCTGCGACCTCCCCGCCCCGAACCTCGAGCAGTGGCGTCAGGCCGTCGCCGTCGCCGCGCAGCACTCGCCGAGGGAGGGGGAGGGCGTCATCAAGCTCATCCTGAGCCGCGGCGTCGAGCACGGTCCGGCGCCCACCGCGTGGGTGACCGCGACGGCCGCCGCCGACAACTCCCTCGCCCGCGAGAAGGGCATCCGGGTCGTCACGATGGACCGCGGCTACGGCATCGACACCCCCGCCCGGGCGCCGTGGCTGCTCCTGGGCGCCAAGACCCTGTCGTACGCCGTCAACATGGCCGCGATCCGCGAGGCGAAGCGGCGCGGCGCCGACGACGCCGTGTTCGTCACGTCCGACGGCTTCGTGCTCGAGGCGCCCACGGCGTCGCTCATCCTCCGCATCGGCGGGCGCTTCGTCACCCCGGCGCCCAACGGCGGCATCCTGCACGGGACGACGCAGCTGAGCCTGTTCGCCCACCTCGAAGCGCAGGGGCACGAGACCGGGTACGAGGTGCTTGCGACGAGCGCGCTCGGCGAAGCGGATGCTGCGTGGCTGGTGTCCAGCGTGCGGCTCGCAGCTCCGATCACGGCGATCGACGGCATCGAGGTCCCGCTGGACGCCGAGCTGACCGCATCCTTCAACCGGTATCTGCTGAGTCCGCGCGACTGAGCCCCCGAGCTCACCTCGTCACGCCCGAGATGCCGCGGTGCGAGCAGCGCGAGACCGGGCAGCGCGAGCGCGACCCACGTCAGGGCATTCCGCGCCCGCAGGACGACGAAGCCCCTCGCCAGGCGGCGAGGGGCTTCGTTCGTGGAGTGGGACGGGCTTATCCGAAGCGGCCCGAGACGTAGTCCTCGGTCGCCTGCACCGAAGGCGTCGTGAAGATCGTCTTGGTCTCGTCGTACTCGATGAGCTTGCCCGGCTTCCCGGTGCCGGCGATGTTGAAGAACGCCGTCTTGTCGCTCACGCGCGAGGCCTGCTGCATGTTGTGCGTGACGATGACGACCGTGTAGTCGTTCTTCAGCTCGCCGATCAGCTCCTCGATGGCGTACGTCGAGATCGGGTCGAGCGCCGAGCACGGCTCGTCCATCAGGATGACCTCCGGCGATACCGCGATCGCGCGCGCGATGCACAGGCGCTGCTGCTGGCCGCCCGACAGGCCCGAGCCCGGCTTGTCGAGGCGGTCCTTGACCTCGTTCCAGAGGTTGGCGCCCTGGAGCGACTTCTCGACGAGCGCCTCGGAGTCGGACTTCGACATCTTCTTGTTGTTGAGCTTCACGCCCGCGAGCACGTTCTCCTTGATGGACATCGTGGGGAACGGGTTGGGGCGCTGGAACACCATGCCGACCTGACGGCGCACGAGCACCGGGTCGACGTTGGCGCCGTAGAGGTTGTCGCCGTCGAGCAGCACCTCACCCTCGACGCGGGCGCCGGGGATCACCTCGTGCATGCGGTTCAGGGTGCGCAGGAACGTCGACTTGCCGCAGCCCGAGGGCCCGATGAAGGCGGTGACGCTGCGCGGCTCGATGTCGAGCGAGACGCCTTCGACAGCCAGGAAGTCGCTGTAGTAGACGTTGAGGTCGTTGACTTCGATGCTCTTGGACATGGTTCCTGTCGATTCTTTCGGGTGAGGATGCTCAGCGGCCGAGCTTCGGCGAGAAGACCTTCGCGACGATGCGCGCGATGAGGTTGAGGAGCATCACGAGGACGATGAGGATGAACGCGGCGGCCCAGGCGCGGTCGATGTAGGCCTGCGCGGGGATGCCCTGGTTCATGTACTGCGAGTACGCGAACACGGGGAGCGTCATCATGCGGCCCTCGAAGAGGTTGTAGTTCATCGAGGTCGCGACGCCCGCCGTCAGCAGCAGCGGCGCGGTCTCGCCGATGACGCGCGAGATCGAGAGCATGACGCCCGTCGTGATGCCGGCGATCGAGGTGGGCAGCACGACCTTCGAGATCGTGCGCCACTTCGGCACGCCGAGCGCGTACGACGCCTCGCGCAGCTCGTTCGGGACCAGTCGCAGCATCTCCTCGGTGGAGCGGACGACGACCGGGATCATCAGCACCGACAGGGCGATGGAGCCCATGATGCCCATGCGGACGCCGGGACCGAAGATCAGCGCGAAGACCGCGTAGGCGAACAGGCCGGCGACGATCGACGGGATGCCCGTCATGACGTCGACGAGGAAGGTGATGCCGCGGCTCAGACGACCGCCACGCCCGTACTCGACGAGGTAGATGGCGGTGAAGATGCCGATCGGGATCGAGATCACGGCCGCTGCGAGCGTGATGAGCACCGTGCCGACGATCGCGTGCAGCGCACCGCCGCCTTCGCCGACCACGTTGCGCATGGACGACGTGAAGAACTCGGCCGACAGGCCCGCGACGCCGTTGACGACGACGGTGATGGCCACCGAGACGAGGGGGACCATCGCGATGAGGAACGCGATCGTCACCACGCCCGTCACGAGGCGGTCGACGCCCTTGCGGCGACCCTCGACGAGCGACGAGATGATCGTGATGAGCGCCAGGTAGAGCAGGCCCGCCACGATGGCCCAGCCGGCCAGATTGAAGCCCTCGCCGGATCCCATCGCGATGATCGCGAACAGCATGGCACTCGCCACGAGGCTGCCCACGAGGATGGCCCATGGCGCCCAGACGGGCAGGTGGCCGCTGGTCAGGCGGGGCGTCTCGCGCACCGGTGCAGCAGCCTTCGGAGGCTGAGGAGGAGCGGTCGTCACGGTCATGTCAGTTCGCTCCCGAGAATTCCTTGCGCCGGCTGACGATCCATCGGGCGATGGCGTTGACGGCGAAGGTGACGATGAAGAGGATGAGGCCCGTCGCGATGAGGACGTTGATGTTGAGGCCGTAGGCCTCGGGGAACGTCAGCGCGATGTTGGCGGGGATCGTGCCCGGGTTCTCCGAGGTGAAGAGCTGGAAGGTGACGACGTTGGCCACCGAGAGCACCATGGCGACAGCCATCGTCTCTCCGAGTGCACGGCCGAGGCCGAGCATGGAGGCCGACACGATGCCGCTGCGGCCGAAGGGGAACACGGCCATGCGGACCATCTCCCAGCGCGTCGCACCGAGGGCGAGCGCGGCCTCCTCGTGGAGGACCGGCGTCTGCAGGAAGATCTCGCGGCAGATGGCCGTGATGATCGGCACCACCATGACCGCGAGGACGATCGCGGCGGTGAAGATGGTGCGGCCCGTGCTCGAGACGGTGCCGCTGAAGAGCGGGAACCACCCCATGTTCGCGTTGAGCCAGGCGTAGACCGGCTGGACGGCGGGGGCGAGCACCAGGATGCCCCAGAGGCCGAACACGACGGAGGGCACCGCTGCGAGCAGGTCGACGATGTAGCCGAGACCCTGCGCGAGGCGGCGCGGTGCGTAGTGCGAGATGAAGAGGGCGACCGCCACCGCGAGGGGGACGGCCATCAGCAGCGCCAGGAACGACGCCCACACGGTGCCGAACGCGAGCGGCCAGACGTACTCCCAGAAGTTCCCGGAGAGGATGCTGGCGGTCTCGCTGGTAGCGGTGAGACCCGGGATCGACTGGATGATGAGGAAGATCGCGACGGCGGCGAGCGTGACGAGGATCATCACACCGGCGCCGAGC
This sequence comes from Microbacterium sp. Soil_C_42, assembly GCF_057656735.1. Taxonomy (NCBI): domain Bacteria; kingdom Bacillati; phylum Actinomycetota; class Actinomycetes; order Micrococcales; family Microbacteriaceae; genus Microbacterium; species Microbacterium sp. Soil_C_42. Next base: position 19,189 of record NZ_JBDGJU010000028.1, on the reverse strand, counting down.
GCGGTTCCCGAGAACCAGCGGTCGCCTGGCCGCTGCTTGACCTTGCCCGCGGCGGGGGCGGTCGTCGTGGTCATGGTGTCCTTCTGGATTCGGGTGCTCTCAGGGTGATACCCGGCCCGGTCGTTCGACCGGGCCGGGTATCGGGGGCTTACTCGACGACGATCAGCTCGATCGCCGCGTTGACCTGCTCGCGCAGGGCGTCCGAGATCGGCGCGTTGCCGGCGGCGGCAGCAGCCGCGTCCTGGCCCTCCGCGCTCGCGACGTACTCGAGGTAGCCCTTGACGATCGGGGCGACCGCCGCGTCGGCGTACTCCTGGCACGCGATCATGTAGCTGACCAGGACGATCGGGTAGACGCCGGCCTCCTCCGAGGTGCGCTGCAGCTCGATCGCGAGGTCGCCCTCGCCACGACCCTCCTCGAGGGGCGACGCGTCGACGATCGCCGCGGCGGCCTCCGGCGAGTACTCGACGAACTCGTCGCCGACCTGGATGGCCGCGGTCGACAGGCCCTCCTCGGCGGCGCGCGACGCGTCGGCGTAGCCGACGGTGCCGTTGCCGCCCGCGACGGCCGAGACGACACCCGAGGTGCCCTGCGCGGCCTCGCCGCTGGAGAGCGGCCACACGCCGTCGGGCTCGGAGGTCCACACGTCGCCGGCGGTCTGGAAGAGGTAGTCGGTGAAGTTCTCGGTGGTGCCCGAGTCGTCGGCGCGGTGCACCGGCGTCACGGCCAGGTCGGGGAGCGTCGCGTCAGGGTTGAGCGCGGCGATCGCCGGGTCGTTCCAGTTGGTGATCGTGCCGGCGAACAGGCCCGCGGCGGTCGCGGCGTCGAGGTTGAGCGAGTCCACGCCCTCGACGTTGAAGATGATCGCGATCGGCGAGATGTAGGTCGGGAGCTCGATGATGCCCGAGCCGTCGACGCACGAGTCGAACGGGCCGGCCTCGATCTCCTCGACCTTGAACGCGCGGTCCGAGCCCGCGAACGGGAAGGCGCCCGCCTGGAACGATTCGCGGCCCGCGCCGGAGCCGGACGGGTCGTAGTTGATGGTGACGTCAGGGTTCGCCGTCTGGAAGCCGGCGGTCCAGGCCTGGACCGCGACCTCCTGCGACGACGCGCCGCCGCCCGAGATCTCGCCGGAGAGGTCCGACGCGGCCGTGGTCTCGTCGGTGGTGCCGCCGGGGGTCTCGTTCGAGGCGCAGCCGGCGAGAGCGAGAGCCGCGACTGCGGCGACAGCGCCCACCTGGGCGATGCGAGAGATCTTCACTGTGTGAATCCTTCACGTGTCAGGGAAACAGGCCGAAACGGCCTTCGGGTTCGAACCCGGTGCGGGGTTCGCTCTGAAACGTAGGCTCGGACTCTTAAGAGAGTGCGCTGTGCGGGTGAACGGAAGGTGAACGGGATGCCGACATCCATGCATCGGCATTGACATGCAGAGGCGCGTTCCCGCGGAATTCCGCGACACGAAGCTCCGTTCGTTCACCGGCGCCCGCTAAGGTTCCCGCATGAGCAAGACCACCAGAGCACAGCGCAAGGCCTTCGACGCGATCGACGATGCGGAGTCCGCGGCGAAGAAGGCCCGCCGGGTCGCCAAGACTCTCCCGGCGAAGAGCGCGAGGAAGCTGCGCGAGCTCGCCGCCGAGACCGTCGACGACGTCGACGTGTCGAAGAAGGCGATCCGCAAGAACCCGCGCAAGGTGGCGAAGAAGGCGCACCGCGCCGAGGATCGCGTCCGCAAGGCCACCCGCGCCGCGGTCGTGAAGGCCGAGAAGAAGGCGCGCCTGCGGGCGGAGGCCGAGCGCGCCGCCGCCGAGGCGGCGAAGGCGGCCGAAGAGGCGAAGTCGCGCGCCGCAGAGGCCAAGGCGCTGAAGAAGGCGGCTGCGAAGGCCGAGCGCGTCGCCGCCAAGGCCGAGCAGGAGGCGCTCGAGGCCGACCGTGTCCTCGAGGCGGAGCTCACCTCCGGGGAGGCGGACACGGATGCTGCCGCCACCGCGGCGCCGGAGCCCACGGCCGCGGCAGAGGCCGTCGTCGCGGCAGCCCCCGCAGTCGAGGCGCCCGCTGCCGCTGCGAAGGCACCCGCGAAGCGCTCCACGACCCGCACGCGCTCCCCGCGTGCGCAGAAGCCCGCGAGCACGCCGACTGCTGCCGCCGCAGCATCCGACTCCACCGCGCTCGACACGCTCACCGTCGCGCAGCTGCGCGAGCGCGCCCGTGCGGCGGGCCGGGCCGGCTACTCGCGGCTCACCAAGGCCGAGCTGATCACCCTGCTGTCCTGACGTGAGCTCGATCGATTCGCCCCCGGCCGTGCCGGCACCGCTGGATCGCATCGACGCGGCACCGGAGCCGCGCACGCTGCTCGACATCCTCCGCGCCACCGTGCAGCGCACGCCGGAGGCCTCCGCTCTCGACGACGGCTCGGGAGCGCTCAGTTACCGCGAGCTCATGGCGCGGGTGGGTCGCACCGCCGCGCTGCTGCATGAGGCGGGCGTCCGCCGCGGCGACCGGGTCGGGGTGCGGATGCCCTCCGGCTCGAAGGAGCTGTACATCTCGATCCTCGGCGTGATCGCCGCCGGAGCGGCGTACGTCCCGGTGGATGCCGACGACTCCGACGAGCGCGCCCGGCTGGTGTTCGGGGAGGCGCACGTCCACGGCGTGATCGGCGAGGGCGGCGCCTACGTGCCTGCCGGCGCGGCCGGCGAGGAGCCCGCCGCCCTGTTCGGCGGCGCCGCCCCGCATCCGAGCACGCATGCGATCGTCACGGTGCCGCCGCCGACGATCGACGACGACGCCTGGATCATCTTCACCTCGGGCTCGACGGGGGTGCCGAAGGGAGTGGCGGTCTCCCACCGCTCCGCCGCCGCGTTCGTCGACGCCGAGGCGCGTCTCTTCCTCCAGGACGCGCCGCTCGGCCCGGGCGACCGCGTCCTGGCGGGGCTCTCCGTCGCCTTCGACGCCTCGTGCGAGGAGATGTGGCTCGCGTGGCGCCATGGCGCGTGCCTCGTGCCCGCGCCGCGCTCGCTGGTGCGCTCGGGCGAGGACCTGGCGCCCTGGCTCATCCGGCAGGCGATCACGGTCGTCTCGACCGTGCCGACGCTCGCCGCGATGTGGCCGGCCGACGCGATCGAGAACGTGCGCCTGCTCATCTTCGGCGGCGAGGCCTGCCCGCCCGAGCTCGTCGCGCGGCTCGTCGCCGACGGCCGCGAAGTCTGGAACACGTACGGCCCGACCGAGGCCACCGTGGTCGCGTGCGCGGCGCTGCTCGACGGAGAGGGACCGGTGCGCATCGGTCTCCCGCTCGACGGCTGGGCGCTGGCCGTCGTCGACGGTGACGACCGTCAGGTCGGGCCGGGTGGCGTGGGTGAGCTCATCATCGGCGGAGTCGGGCTCGCCCGGTACCTCGACCCGATCAAGGACCTCGAGAAGTACGCACCCATGCCGACGCTCGGGTGGGAGCGGGCGTACCGCTCGGGAGACCTCGTGCGCTACGAGCCGGAGGGTCTCGTCTTCCAGGGCCGTGCCGACGACCAGGTCAAGGTCGGCGGCCGCCGCATCGAGCTCGGCGAGGTCGAGAACGCGCTCCAGGAGCTGCCGGGGGTGACGGCCGCGAGCGCCGCCGTGCGCACGAGCGACGCGGGCGTCCCGGTGCTCGTGGGCTACCTCGTCGTCGACGGCGAGCTCGACCGCGCCGCGGCGCGCGGCCACCTCGCCGCGCGCCTCGCCGCCGGCGTCATGCCGCTGCTCGCCGTCGTGCCCGATCTGCCGGTGCGCACGTCCGGCAAGGTCGACCGCGCCGCCCTGCCGTGGCCGCTGCCCGACCTCGACATCCCCCGCGCCGACCTGAGCCCCGACGAGGCATGGCTGGCCGACCAGTGGCAGGCGGTGCTCGGCCTTCCGGTCCCGGATCGCAAGGCCGACTTCTTCGACCTCGGCGGCGGCTCGCTCGCCGCGGCGCAGCTGGTCTCCCGGATCCGTGCGCGCGTCCCCGACTTCTCGGTCGCCGACATCTACGACGTGCCGCGCCTCGGGGCGATGGCCAAGGCGCTGCAGCCGTTCCTCTCGCGAGAGGAGGCGGGGGACTTCCGGATGCCGGAGCCCACGCCCCGTGCCACGCAATGGGTGCAGTCGCTCCTCGGCGCCCCGCTGTTCATCCTCTCGGGCGTCCGCTGGCTCCTCTATCTGCTGACGGCCGGGGCCATCCTCCAGCTGTTCCCCGGATTCGAGGCGCTGCCCGCGGCGCCGTGGTGGCTGCTCATCATCGGCCTCGTGCTCTTCGTCACGCCGTTCGGGCGCATGGCGATCGCCGCAGCATCCGCTCGCCTTCTCCTGGCGGGACTGCGTCCCGGGGACTATCCGCGCGGCGGCTCGGTGCATCTGAGACTCTGGCTCGCCGAGCAGATCTCGGATCAGGTCGACGCCGTGGGGCTGGCCGGCGCGCCCTGGGTCTCGTACTACGCGCGCGCCCTCGGCGCCCGCATCGGCACGGACGTCGACATGCACACGCTGCCGCCGATCACCGGGATGCTGAAGGTCGGCGATCGGGCCTCGATCGAGCCGGAGGTCGACCTCAGCGGCTACTGGATCGACGGCGACCTCGTGCGCATCGGCGAGGTGCGCATCGGCGCCGACGCGACCGTGGGCACGCGCAGCACCCTCGCGCCCGGCACGCGGATCGGCCAGCGCGCCGAGATCGCGCCGGGCTCCGCCGTCTTCGGCCGCGTGCGCGCGAACCAGTCGTGGGCCGGCTCGCCCGCCGTGCGCGTCGGCGGCACGAGCGAGGGCTGGCCCGCCGAGCGTCCTCGTGCCGCACGCCGGTGGCTGTGGGCGTACGCGGTGTCGGCCGTGGCCCTGGGGCTCCTCCCCATCGTGAGCTTCGCGGCCGGGGCCGTGGTCCTCGCGCTCGGCATGCGCGGCGCTCCCGATCTCGGCAGCGCCCTCGGCGCGGCGCTCGTGTGGCTCGTACCCGCGGTGCTGGTGACCGGGGTCGTGTATGCCGGCGCTGTCGTGCTGGGCGTCCGCCTCGCCGCGATCGGGCTCCACGAGGGCACGCACGCCGTTCGCAGCCGCGTGGGGTGGCAGGCCTGGACCACCGAGCGGCTGCTCGACTCCGCGCGGACGATCCTCTTCCCCCTCTACTCGAGCCTGTTCACCCCGGTGTGGCTGCGCCTGCTCGGGGCGCGGGTCGGACGCGACGTCGAGGCATCCACGGTTCTGCTCATCCCGGCGATGGCCCGCATCGAGGACGGGGCCTTCCTCGCCGACGACACGATGGTCGCGTCCTACGAGATGCGCGGCGGCTGGCTGCGGCTCGGCGAGGTGCGCATCGGCAAGCGTGCGTTCCTCGGCAACTCCGGCATGGCCTCGCCCGGCCACACCGTGCCCAAGGACGGCCTCGTCGCGGTGCTGTCGGCGGCGCCGGTGAAGGCGAAGGCCGGCTCGTCGTGGCTCGGCTCGCCCGCGACGCGCCTACGCCGCCAGCCGAACGAGAGCGACGCGAGCCGCACCTACAACCCTCCGACCTCGCTGCGGATCGCGAGGTCGCTGTGGGAGATCTGCCGGTTCATCCCCGTCGTCGTCACGTGCGGCCTGGGCCTGCTCGTGCTGTTCGCGCTGGCCGCGCTCGTCGACACCGTCGGCCCCTGGGTCACGCTCCTGCTGTCGGGCTTCGTGCTGCTGGGCGCGGGCGCGGTCGCCGCGGGCATCTCGACCGCGGCGAAGTGGCTGTTCGTCGGCCCCATCCGCGCGGGGGAGCAGCCGCTGTGGTCGAGCTTCGTGTGGCGCACCGAGGTGTCGGACACCTTCACAGAGATGCTCGCCGCGCCGTGGTTCGCGCGCGCCGCCGCCGGCACGCCTGCGCTCGCCGTGTGGCTGCGCAGCCTCGGCGCCCGCATCGGGCGCGGCGTGTGGTGCGAGAGCTACTGGCTGCCCGAGCCCGACCTCGTGACGCTGGGGGACGCATCCACGGTGAACCGCGGGTGCGTCGTGCAGACGCACCTGTTCCATGATCGAATCATGAGCATGGACACCGTCGAACTCGAAGCCGGTGCGACCCTCGGACCGCACAGCGTGATCCTTCCGGCCGCCTCGATCGGCGCCCATGCGACCGTCGGCCCCGCGTCGCTCGTGATGCGCGGCGAGAGCGTGCCCGTCGGCTCCCGCTGGAGCGGCAACCCGATCGGACCGTGGCGCGCGGTCAAGGTGCGCGCGTACCAGTCGACGTCGTGATCGGCCCCGATCCGTACACGCCGCGCAGCGGCGACGCCTCGTTCGACGTCGTCTCGTATGACCTCGACCTGCGTTATCGCGTCCACACGAACCGCCTCGAAGGCACCGCGCTCGTCAACGCGGTCGCGACCCAGCGGACCCGCTCGGTGCGGCTCGATCTGATCGGCCTGCGTGCGTCGCGGGTGCGGGTGGACGGCGACGCGCGGACGAAGTTCACTCAGGATGCTGCGGGCCTGCGCATCACGCCGCCCCAAGCGCTGGAGGTGGGCGAGGAGTTCTCCATCGAGGTGCGCTACGCCGGTGCGCCGGGGCCTCGGCGTTCACGGTGGGGCACGATCGGCTGGGAGGAGCTGGAGGATGGCGCGCTCGTCGCGTCGCAGCCGGTCGGCGCGCCGACCTGGTTCCCCTGCAACGACCGACCCGACGACCGTGCGAAGTTCCGCATCGCGATCGCGACCGATCCGGAGTACACGGTCGCGGCGACCGGGGTCCCGCAGCAGCCGGACCGCATCGGCGGGCTCACCCGCTGGGAGTTCGTGTCGGAGGTGCCGACGGCGACCTACCTCGCGGCCGTCCACATCGGCCCGTATCGCGAGAGCGCGATCGGACCCGTGCGGCTGATGGCGCCGGCTCCGCTCGTCACCGCCGCCCGGCGATGGTTCTCCGACGTGCCGCGCATCCTCGACTGCTTCGAGGAGGCGTTCGGGCCGTACCCGCAGGAAGCCTGCACGGTCGTCGTCACCGCAGACCCCCTCGAGATCCCCCTCGAGGCGCAGGGACTCGTCGTGTTCGGCGCGAACCACTTCGAACCCGAAGCCGCGCGCCTGGTGCCGCACGAGATCGCGCACCAGTGGTTCGGCAACAGCGTGGGCGTCGAGCGGTGGCGCGACATCTGGCTCAACGAGGGATTCGCGTGCTACGCCGAGTGGCTGTGGTCGGAGGCCTCGGGCGGCGACGACATCGCGACGCTCGCCGACGGGCACCACGCGCGTCTCCGGGCGCTGCCGCAGGATCTCGTCATCTCGGACCCTGGCCCCGCGCTCATGTTCGACGACCGCGTCTACAAGCGCGGCGCGCTCACGCTGGAGGCGCTGCGCCGCACGGTCGGGGCGGACGTGTTCGCCGACCTGCTGCACACGTGGGTGCGCGAGCACCGGCACGCACTGGCCACCACGGAGGCGTTCCGCGACTGCGTCGCCCGTGTCGCCGGGCCGGCGGCGGTCGAGCTCCTCGCCGCATGGCTCGACTCCGCACCCCTCCCGCCGCTGCCGCCGCGCCCGCCGGCGCCTGCGGTGCGACGGTGGCTCAGACTCCCGGGCTCCCGGGACTGAGGATCGCGACGCTCACGAGGATGCCCGGCGGCCCGGCCGCATCCCATCCCGTGTAGACCTCCCCGTCGGGGACGCTCGCCGTCCAGCCGTCCGCGGCGTGGGCGACGACAACCGTCGAGGGCTCCACGCGGAGTCCCCGGCCGTCGGCCTTCAGCGCGGCCTCGACGCGGATCCATTCCCGCACGCTCGCCTCGCCGTCGCCGAGCACGCCGGACATGCCGGCCGCGTCGCGGCGCGCGTCGTGCTCAGGCTCGGCGTCGACGCCGAGGGCCGCAGCATCCCGTGTCGCCGCCACGGCCGCGATCGCATACCCGCGCGCGTACGTGACACCGGCCAGGAACGGCGCGTGCGAGACGGCCACCGGGCCGTGCGGTCCGCCACAGCGGGGGCACGGATTGCTCAGTTCGGCGCCGACGGGCAGCATCGCCCGCAACAGTCGCCACGCGTGCTCGCGCCGGGATTCACCGGGCGGCACCTCGACCCACGCGATGTCGGCGATCGACCGCGTCATCACACCTTCGGCTCGTGCGTCTCGATCGTGACGATGCCCGAGCCCGGGTTCTCGACCGACAGGTGCACCACCGAGAACGCGGCGGGCTCCAGGGCCGAGGCGCTGCCGAGGTACGAGCCGCGCAGCGTGCCCGTCGCCAGGGCGAGCTCGCTGAGGATGTCGGGGAGCACCGGCCCGTGACTGCACAGCACGGCGGGCTTGCGCGAGCGCACGCGCTCCCCGATCACCGTGCGGGCGTCGGACTTGCCGTCCTCCCAGGCGTCCTGGCTGATCAGCTTCGTGGTGTCGATCTCACGGCCGATGGCCGCCGAGAGCGGTGCGACGGTCTTGACGCACCGGGCAGCGGGGCTCGACACGATCTTGCGAACGCCGAACGCGACCAGGGGACCCACGATCGAGGCGGCCTGCTTGCGGCCGCGCGCCGCGAGCGGCCGGGCGGCATCTTTCCCGTCCCACTCCTCGCGCGCGAGGGCCTTGGCGTGCCGGAGGGCGACGATCGGGAACGTGCGCAGCACGCGCTCGTCGACGAGCCGCAGGAAATGCTCCATGATCTCGGCGTCGACGGGGTAGCTGAGCCGCTTCAGCGCCTTCTTCGGCGACACCCACTCGATCGCCGCGATCTCTCTGTTCGGGACGAAGGCGGACGCGCGGATCGCGGCATCCGTCGCCTCGGCCGCCCAGTAGTGGACGATCTTGGTGCGCTTGCTCGGCAGCCGGTAGCGCGACACGCCGACCGGCACGCCGAGGGCGACGCGGATGCCGGTCTCTTCGTGGATCTCGCGCACCGCGGTCTCGGCGAGCATCTCGCCGGGGTCGACCTTGCCCTTGGGCAGCGTGACGTCCCGGTACTTCGTGCGGTGGATGAGAAGCACCCGGAGCTTGTCGTCGACGACACGCCAGACGACGCCCCCGGCCGCGTAGACGGCCGTCTCGGTCATCGCACCGCGCGTGCACGCCGGCGGCGCTGCACGTTGGTCATGGTCCGGTCCTGGAGATCGAGGAGCGGCTTCCCCTCCTCGCTCTGGTTGTGCCGCACCCACTCGCCGTCGGGACCGAGGTGCCACGAGCTCGTCGTATCGCTCATCGAGAGCGTGAAGAGGTCGTTGATCTCCTTGACGTGCGCCGGCGCCGACACGCGGACGAGCGCCTCGACTCGGCGGTCGAGGTTGCGGTGCATCATGTCGGCGCTGCCGATGTACACGATGGGGTCGCCGTCGTTGTGGAAGACGAAGATGCGCGAGTGCTCCAGGTAGCGGCCGAGGATCGAGCGCACCGTGATGTTCTCGCTCATCCCCTCGACGCCCGGCTTCAGCGAGCAGATGCCGCGGACGCAGACCTCCACCTTCACGCCGGCCTGGCTCGCCCGGTAGAGGGAGTCGATGATCTGCTCGTCGACCATCGAGTTGACCTTGATGCGGATGCCGGCGGGCTTGCCGGCCAGCGCGTTGCGCCGCTCCTTGTCGATGAGCCGCAGGAGGCCCTTGCGCAGGTGCAGCGGTGCGACGAGCAGGCGTTTGAACTTCTTCTCGATCGCGTAGCCGCTCAGCTCGTTGAACAGCCGCGTGAGATCGCGACCGACCTGGTCGTCGGCGGTGAAGAGGCCGAAGTCCTCGTAGATGCGGCTCGTCTTGGGGTTGTAGTTGCCCGTGCCGACGTGGCTGTAGCTGCGCAGCACCCCGTTCTCCTCGCGGATGACGAGGGCGAGCTTGCAGTGGGTCTTGAGGCCGACCAGCCCGTAGACGACGTGGACTCCGGCCTTCTCGAGCTTGCGCGCCCACACGATGTTGTTCGCCTCGTCGAAGCGCGCCTTGATCTCGACGAGCGCGAGCACCTGCTTGCCGGCCTCGGCGGCGTCGATCAGCGCCTCGACGATGGGGCTGTCGCCCGACGTCCGGTACAGGGTCTGTTTGATCGCGAGCACGTGCGGGTCCTTCGCCGCCTGCTCGAGGAACGCCTGCACGCTCGTCGCGAACGACTCGTAGGGGTGGTGCACGAGCACGTCGCCCTTGCGGATCGAGGCGAAGATGTCGGGTCGCTCGTTGTTGTCGCCCGGCTGGAACGCCAGCGCGGTCGTCGGCAGATGGGGCTTGAAGCGCAGGTCGGGACGGTCGATGCGCAGGTCGAAGAGGCCCCGCAGATCGAGCGGACCGGGGAGGCGGTAGACCTCCTGCTCGGTGATGTCGAGCTCCTTGAGGAGGAGGTCGAGCGTCACGTCGTCCATGTCGTCGGTGATCTCGAGGCGGATCGGCGGGCCGAAGCGGCGGCGCAGCAGCTCGGCCTCGAGCGCCTGGATGAGGTTCTCGGTCTCGTCCTCCTCGATCACGACGTCCTCGTTGCGCGTGAGGCGGAAGGCGTGGTGGTCGAGCACCTCCATCCCGGGGAAGAGGTCGTCGAGGTGGCTCGAGATGAGGTCCTCGAGCGGCAGGTAGCGCACGGCGCCGTCGACGGGCGGCAGCTCCACGAAGCGCGGGAGCATCGGCGGCACCTTGAGGCGCGCGAACTCCTGACGCCCGGTGCGGGCGCTGCGGATCCGGATCGCGAGGTTGAGCGACAGCCCCGAGATGTACGGGAACGGGTGGGCCGGGTCGACCGCGAGCGGCATGAGCACCGGGAACACCTGCGCCTGGAAGTAGTCGTAGAGGGCCTCGCGCTCGGACGGGTCGAGCGACTCGTACGACACGACCTCGATCCCGGCGTCCGCCATCGCGGGCTTCACGAGGGCGGTCCACGCCTCGGCGTGACGCAGCTGCAGCCGGTGCGCCTCGGCCGAGATGTCGGCGAGCACGTCCGCGGGGGAGCGCCCCACGTTCGTGGGGAGGGCGAGGCCCGTGACGATGCGGCGCTTGAGGCCGGCCACGCGCACCATGAAGAACTCGTCGAGGTTGCTGGCGAAGATCGCCAGAAAGTTCGCCCGCTCCAGCGTCGGCAGATGGGGATCCTCCGCGAGCTCCAGCACGCGCTGGTTGAACGCGAGCCAGCTCAGCTCGCGATCCAGGTAGCGGTGGTCGGGAAGCTGCGAGTCGAAGACCTCCGAGAGGTCGAAGTCGTCGTCGTCCGCATCGCCCAGGCCGGCGTCGAGCACCTCGGGTTCGATCATCCCTTCATCATTGCAGGGTGACGTGACGAGAGTGTGAACGAAGTCCCGGGCCCGTGGACGGCGTTGCGCCGCCCCGGTCAGGCGTCTGTGCGCTCGCGGGGGGCCGGTTCGGGCTCGTCCTCGTAGACGTTGAACCGGTAGCCCACGTTGCGCACGGTGCCGATCAGCTGCTCCATGTCGCCGAGCTTGGCGCGCAGACGTCGCACGTGCACGTCGACCGTGCGGGTGCCGCCGAAGTAGTCGTAGCCCCACACCTCGCTCAGCAGCTGCTCGCGGGTGAAGACGCGCGAGGGGTGCGTCGCGAAGAAGTGGAGGAGCTGGAACTCCTTGTATGTGAGGTCGAGCGGACGACCGTGCACCTTGGCCGAGTACGACGACTCGTCGATCGTGATCCCCGAGGTCTGGATGCGCGTCGAGACCTGCTCGGCCGACTGCCGGCCGACGGCGAGGCGGATGCGGGCGTCCACCTCGGCGGGACCTGCGGTGAAGAGGATGACGTCGTCGACGCCCCAGTCGGGGGACACGGCGGTCAGTCCGCCTTCGGTCACGATCAGCAGGAGAGGGGCGTCCAGGCCCGTCGTGTTGAGGATCTTGCACAGCGACTTGGCGCCGACGAGGTCGACGCGGGCGTCGACGAAGATGATGTCGGCGCTGGGCGCGTTGACGAGCTGGGCGGGCTCAGCGGGGATCAGGCGCACGCGGTGGCTCAGCAGTTCGAGCGAGGGCAGCACGGGGCCGCCTCCGTGTGTGGAACTGAGAACCAGGAGCTGTGCCAATGGATCGCCTTCCCGGCGCAGGGGGGTGCGCCGCGAACCCCAGTGTAGGGCGTGGGGGAGGGGCGCTCGGCCCGCATGTCCTCCGTGGACAGCCGATCACCCGAGACGCGGCGCGTGCGCCGTGCAGATTGTTGCGCGATGATGGGACGCGTGGCCGTGCCTGAACTCGCTCCTCGCCGCACATTCGGCGGCATCGTCGCCGTGTGGGTGCTCGCGGCCGTGATCGCGATCATCGTCGGCGTCTTCGCCGCGCCGGACTGGCGTGCGGCGTGGCTGGGCGTCGGACTGGGCGGATGCCTCATCGCGGGGTTCGCGATCCAGCTCTGGTCGGGCCGGTCCCACGGGTTCACCGAGCGCGTCGCGGCGAGCGTCCTCGGCGCCGCCCTCGTGATGGGCGTCATCAGCCTGGGGTTCGGGCTTGCCGCCCTCGTTCCCGGCTAGACTCGCTCGTATGGATACCGTCGCGCTCGAACTGTTCTTCGTGGGCCTGCTCGGTCTGGCGTCTCTGGCGATCGTCTTCGTCTCCGCCGTCGTCGTCAAGAACCTCTACCGCGGCCAGCGCTGACGGGGCCGGTCGTGCTCGACATCCCGACCGACCTTCCGGCGGAGCTCGTCCCGCTGTCCTGGCTCATCGGAGTGTGGGAGGGCACCGGCGTCATCGACTACGGTGACCACGCCTACGCCGGCGAGTTCACGCATCGCGTGAGCTTCAGCCACGACGGCGGCGACTATCTCAACTACTCCGCCGACGCGTGGCTGCATGATGCGGAAGACCCCGAGAAGCGCACGCGCCTCGTTGCCGAGCTCGGCTACTGGCGTCTCGCACTCACCGCGACCGACGCCGACGCCGGTCCGGGCCTCCTCCCCGCGCTCGCCGCGGCGGTCGTCCGCACCGCCGACGACATCGAGAGGCTGCGCAACGCCGACGGCGGCTTCGACATCGAGGCGGCCCTCGTGCACGCCGACGGCGTGAGCGAGCTCTACCTCGGCCAGATCAAGGGCCCTCGCATCGACATCGCGACCGACGCCGTCGTGCGGCCCGCCGGCGCGAAGTCGTACGCGGCCGCGACCCGCATGTACGGGCTCGTCGACGGCCACCTGCTGTGGGCGTGGGACATCGCCGCCCTCGGCTTCGAGCTCGGCGCGCACGCGTCGGCACGACTCGCGCGGGCAGAGTGATGACCGGCCCGTTCACCGCTGTTCCCGGCGCCGTCGTCGACGACGCCGGGCTGCAGCACGTCGGCAACCCGCTCGTCGAGCAGCGCCGGCTCGCCGCCGGAGCCGCGCTCGCGCCCCGCGCCGACCGCGCCGTCATCGCCGTCCCCGGTGAGGACCGCTTGACCTGGCTCGACTCGCTGTCGTCGCAGGCGCTGACCCGACTCGCCCCCGGCGCGGGCACCGAGCTCTTGATCCTCGACCCGCAAGGACACGTCGAGCACGCGGCCTCCGTCGTCGACGACGGAGAGACCACCTGGCTCATCGCGGATCGCGCCGACGTCGAGGGCCTGTACGACTGGCTCCGCAAGATGCGGTTCCGTCTGCGCGTCGACCCGCGCATCGCCGACGACGAGTACGCCGTGATCGGCGGCACCGCCGCTGCGCTCGAGCGCATCTCGCCGGCGGCGCCGGCAGGAGTGCCCCTCGTGTGGCGCGACCCGTGGCCGTCGGTCACGCCGGGCGGCCACGCCTACGCGCCGGTCGAGCCGCACCCCGGCGCCGATCGCGATTGGGCCGAGGCGATCGTGACACGCGACGAGGAGACGCGGATCGCGGATGCCGCGGCCCGCGGTGAAGTCGAGCTCGCAGGCCTGACGGCGGTCGAAGCGCTGCGCGTCGCCGCGTGGCGACCGCGGTGGACGACGGACGTCGACGAGCGCGCCCTGCCGCACGAGCTGGACTGGCTGCGCACCGCGGTGCACCTCGAAAAGGGCTGCTACCGCGGGCAGGAGACCATCGCCAAGGTGCACAACCTCGGGCACCCGCCGCGGCGCCTCGTCGCGCTGCAGCTGGACGGCTCGGGCAGCGTGCTGCCCGAGCACGGCGCGGCCGTGCGGCTCGGCGACGACGCCGTCGGCATCGTGACGTCGGCGGCGCTGCACCATGAGGAAGGGCCGATCGCGCTCGCGGTCGTGCGCCGCACCACGCCCGTCGACGCCCCGCTGACGGTCGACACCGCCGACGGCCCGGTCGCCGCGGCGCAGGAAGTGGTCGTTCCGCCGGACGCCGGCGCCACGGCGAACGTGCCTCGGATCACCCGGCTGTCGCGCCGCGCGGCGGCCCAGTAGGGGACCCGGCGGTGAGCGGCGACGGCGAGACCGCCGCGATCACCCAGGTCGTCCCCACGGGCTGGCGTGCCCGGTTCGATCTGCGCCCGCAGCTGTCGCGCGTGCGCGGGTCGGCGCTCGCCATCGTGCAGATCACGGTCGCAGCGACCGCGGCGTGGGCCTTCGCGCACTACGTCGTGGGGCATCCGGCGCCGCTGCTCGCCGCGACGGTCACCATCACCAGTCTCGGCCTGGTGCGCGACGCCCGCCCGCGGCGCGTGCTCGAGACGGTGGTCGGGATGCTCGTCGGCATCCTCGTCGCGGAGGGCTTCGTCGTTCTCGTCGGACCGGGCTGGTGGCAGCTCGCGCTCGCCCTCGGGGTGACGCTGCTGGTCGCCCGCTTCCTCTCGCCCTATCCGCCGTTCGCGATCATGGCGGGCGTCCAGGCGTGCATCGTGATGTCCCTGCCGGCGACGGAGCCGTTCTCCCGGCTCATCGACGGCGCCGTGGGCGGCGTCGCCGCCCTGGCCGTGACTGCGCTCATCCCGCGCAATCCCCGCAGGGAGGAGGCGCGCGACGGGCACGCGGTCTTCGCGGCCGCGGACGCCGCGGCGCGCACCATCGTGCAGGCGCTGCGCCGGGGCGATGCGCTGCGGGCCGCCCGCGGCCTGGAGAAGGCGCGGGCGATCGCCCCGCGCATCGATGAGTGGCGGGCCTCACTGGATTCCGGACTCGCCGTCGCCGGGTTCTCACCGTGGCTGCGCCCGCAGCGGGCCGAGCTGCGCCGGCACCACGCGGTGCTGCAGGCGATGGACTTCGCCACCCGCAACCTCCGGGTCGTCGCCCGACGTGCGGTGTACCTCTGCGATGACGGCAAGCGCCGTCCGGTGCCCGCCGAGGTGCTCGCCGAGCTCATGCGCGCCGCGGAGCTGGTGGGCGAGAGCCTCGACGACATCGCGCTGCAGCCGGCAGCACGTGAGGCGGTGCGCGCGGTCGCCGTGCGCCTCGACCCGGCGCAGATCCTCCCCGACGGCTCGCAGGGCGAGCAGAACCTCATCACCGCGATGCGGCCGTTCGCGGTCGACCTCCTCACCGCGACCGGCATGCCCTCCGCCGAGGCGCGTGCGGTGCTGCCCCGCGTGTGACGGACCCCGCGCCGCCGTTCAGCGCGGGGCCACGGCATCCCACGGCACGGTGACCTCGCCCAGGCGCCACCGCGACCGCTCGAGGATCGGCCAGCCGCCGTCGACCAGCGCCGACAGCGCCGTGCGCCAGCGGTGCACGGGGCCGAAGGGGGACACGCTCGCCGCGCGCTCCCACTCCGCGTCGAGGGCCGCGAGGAACGCGTGCACGGGCTCGCCGGGGACGTTGCGGTGGATGAGAGCCTTCGGGAGCCGCTCCGCGGCGATGGACGGATGCTGCAGCCCGGCCAGCCGCAGCGATACCGTCAGCGTGCGCGGCGCGGCGTCGGGGCCGAGGGCGACCCAGGTCGCGATGCGGCCGATCTCATCGCACGTGCCCTCGACGAGGAGTCCGTCCTGCGCGAGGCGCGCGCACATCGTCGCCCACGCTGCCGCGACCTCCGGCTCGTCGTACTGTCGCAGGACGTTGAACGCCCGCACGACCGCCGGGCGTCGCCCGCCGGGGACGGGCACCTCGAAGCCGCCGCGCCCGAAGGACACGCGCGCGTCGGGCGCGAACGACGTGCGGCCCGCCCGCACCTGTTCCAGCTGGGCCCGCGCCCGGGCGACGCGCGAGGGATCGATCTCGAGGCCGAGCACCTCGACGTCCCGCCGTGCGCGGACCAGGCGCGCGTACAGCTCCAGTGCCGTCACGCCGCTCGCGCCGTAGCCCAGGTCGACCACGAGAGGATCGGCGGCGCGGCGCAGCGCGGGATGCCGCGCGATCCAGCGGTCCACGCGTCGCAGCCGATTGGTGCCGGTGGTGCCGCGCGTGATCTGCCCGACCGGTCCCCGCGCCATGCCTCCATGATGCCAGCCGCACCCGTCACAGCATCGGGGGGCGGCACGCGGCGCGGATATCATGGGGCGCATGACCGCGCCCTACACGCTGATCCTCCTCCGACACGGCCAGAGCGAGTGGAACAAGACCAACCAGTTCACGGGCTGGGTCGATGTCCGCCTCACCGACCAGGGCAAGGCCGAAGCCCAGCGCGGCGGCGAGCTGCTCGCCGAGTCCGGGATCCTTCCCGACGTGCTGCACACCTCCGTGCTCAGCCGCGCCATCCAGACCGCCGACATCGCCCTCGACGCCGCAGACCGCCTCTGGATCCCCGTCAAGCGCTCGTGGCGCCTCAACGAGCGCCACTACGGCGCTCTGCAGGGCAAGGACAAGGCGCAGACCCTCGAGGAGTTCGGCAACGACCAGTTCATGCTGTGGCGCCGCTCCTTCGACGTCCCGCCGCCGCCGCTGGCCGCCGACGACCAGTACAGCCAGGTCGGCGACCCGCGCTACGTGGGCATCGACGGCGAGGTGCCCGACACCGAGTCGCTCAAGATCGTCATCGACCGCATGCTGCCGTACTGGCACAGCGACATCGTTCCCGACCTCAAGGCCGGCAAGACGGTGCTCGTCACGGCGCACGGCAACTCGCTGCGCGGCCTCGTGAAGCACCTCGACGGCATCAGCGACGCCGACATCGCCGAGCTCAACATCCCCACGGGCATCCCGCTGGTGTACCGCCTCGACGAGAACCTCGAGCCCATCGGACCGGGCGAGTACCTCGACCCCGAGGCCGCCGCCGCCGGCGCTGCCGCGGTCGCGAACCAGGGCAAGGCCTGATCCCTGACAACGACGGAAGAGCGGATGCCTCCCCACGAGGCATCCGCTCTTCCTTTTCTTCGCCTTCGCAGCGGCAGCCCCCCAGCTGCAGGCCGCGTGACGGCTCTAGAGAGACGTGGCGACGACGTCGATCGTGTCGGTGCTCGACGTCCAGTCCCCGGTCGACAGGTACGCGACCTTCTTCGCGACCGAGACCGCGTGGTCGCCGAAGCGCTCGTGGTAGCGGCTGGCGAGCGTGGCATCGACGGTGGCGGACGGATCGCCCTGCCAGCTGTCGCTCAGCACCTTCTCGAACACCGAGACGTGCAGCTCGTCGAGCTTGTCATCGGCGTTGCGGATCTCGTCGATGAGGTCGCCGTCCTGCGTGCGCAGCAGCTCGGTGAGCTGGCGTGCCGCCTCGACGTCGAGTTCGCCCATCTTGAGGAATGTGGACTTCAGGCCCTTGGGGATGGCCCGCTCGGGGAAGCGCATGCGGGTGAGCTGGGCGATGTGCTCGGCGATGTCGCCCATGCGCTCGAGCGACGCGCTCATGCGCAGCGCGCTGACGACGATGCGCAGGTCGCGGGCGACCGGCTGCTGGCGGGCGAGGATCTCGATGGCGAGCTCATCGAGCTCGACGGCCTTCTCGTCGATGACCGCGTCGGCCTCGATGACCTCCTCCGCGAGCGCGACGTCGCTCGTTCCGAACGCCCGCGTCGCCTTGTCGATGGCGATCGTGACGAGCTCGGCGATCTCGACGAGACGCCCCTGCACGTCCTCGAGGGACTGGTGGAAGACTTCGCGCATTCCGACGCACCTTTCATGGATGGGGGAGCTTTCGCCCGCGCCCCGGCCGATTGTCGTCAGCGAAGGTTAACGGACGGTGCCCCCGTGGTGAACAGTACCGGGCGCGGGTGCCCGGCTCCCCGTCACGGTCCATTGTCCCGCGCGACGTGCCCCTACGCTGGAGCCATGGACACGACGCAGCTCGCGCTGCTCGCCCTCCTCGCGGGGATCATCATCGGCGGTTCGATCTCCGCCGTCGTCGTCGCGTCGATGCGGGCGCGTGACCGGGCGCATGCCGAGGGTTCGATCGAGATCCCCGACGGCGTGCGCGGCGTCCTCCATGGCATGGACGATGCCGCCGTCGTGGTGGACGCGTCGTTCACCGTGCTGGCGGCCTCCTCCCCGGCCGCGGCGTTCGAGCTGCTCGAAGGCGGCACGCTTCCCACCGACGAGCTGCGGACGCTCGCGCGCCGCGTGCGGACCACCGACGCCGAGGTCGCCGAGGCGAGCGCGACGGAGACGATGCGGCTGCGCCGCGGCGCCCCGCCGGCCGAGCCTCGTCTCGTGGCCGTGCGCGCGTCGCGCATCTCGCCCCGGCTCACCCTCCTCGTGCTGCGCGACATCTCGGAGCGCGAACGCGTCGAGGAGATGCGTCGCGACTTCGTGGCGAACACGAGCCACGAGCTCAAGACACCCGTCGGCGCGGTGAGCCTGCTCGCCGAGGCGATCGAGTCGGCGGCAGACGATCCGCCGCAGGTGCGGATCTTCGCGACGCGGCTGCAGGCGGAGGCCAACCGGCTGGCGTTGCTGACCTCGCGCATCATGAACCTGTCCCGGCTGCAGGCCGCGGACGAGCTCACGCAGCAGGACGTCTCGATCGACGAGGTCGTGGCGTCGGCCCTCGACGCGCACGCGATCCAGGCGGACTCCGCCGGCGTCGAGGTGATGCGCGGCGGCGCGCGCGGTCTCTACGTGCATGGCGATGCACAGGTGCTGAGCGAGGCGGTCGGCAACCTCATCGCCAACGCCATCGCGTATTCGCCGCGAGGCTCGAGCGTCGGCGTCGGCATCAAGGCCGTCGACCGCATCGTCGAGATCGCCGTGACGGACCGCGGCATCGGCATCGCCGAGGGCGAGCAGGACCGCGTCTTCGAGCGCTTCTACCGGTCCGATCCCGCGCGCGCCCGCCGCACCGGCGGCAGCGGGCTCGGCCTCTCCATCGTCAAGCACGCGGTGCAGCGGCACGGCGGCGAGGTGCGCCTGTGGTCGCGCCCGGGTCGCGGATCCACGTTCACGATCCGCCTGCCCCAGATCGACGCGCCTGCCCTGGAGCCGGCGCCCAAGCGCGGGCGCAAGAGGAAGCGGCCCGCCGCTGAGGTGGCCCCCGCCGGGGCTGCGGCTGCGTCTGGCGCCGCCGGGGTGGCGCC
>NZ_JBDGJU010000027.1:0-57109 GCF_057656735.1 Microbacterium sp. Soil_C_42 | reverse complement strand
CGCCGGCTATCCGGCAGGGGCGCACGCGTACGCCCGTCCGCAGGGTTACGCCGGTCAGCCCGCGCCGTACCCCCACTCCTACGCGGGCCAGCCGGCGCCCGGCGCCCCCGGTGCCGCGTTCGGCGTGGCCGCGGCGGACGCCCAGCCGACGCTGCCGATCGCCGGCGCGACCGGCGCGGTGCCGACGGCGACCAAGGCGCCCAAGAAGTCGTCAGGGGCCGGCAAGGTCGTCGGCCTGATCGTCGCAGCCGCCATCGTCGGCGGCGCCGCGGGCCTCGGCGGGGCGTACGCCGGCGTCACCTGGTTCGCCCCGGTGAGCGCATCGCCCGCTGCGGGACCGTCGACGGTCACGGTCAACGACACCGACTCGGTCAACCAGACCACGGCGATCGCCGCGAAGGTCGTGCCGAGTGTCGTCACGATCGAGGCGACCGGCTCGTCGGCGGCCGGCACCGGTTCGGGCGTCGTGCTCACGGAGGACGGCTACGTCGTCACCAACACGCACGTCGTGACGCTCGACGGCGCGACCGGTGACGCGACCGTCCGCGTGACCACCTCCGACGGCCGCGTCTACGACGCGGAGGTCGTCGGCACCGACCCGACGTACGATCTGGCCGTCATCAAGCTGAAGGACGCCGAGGACCTCACCCCGATCGAGATCGCGGACTCGAGCAAGCTCAACGTCGGTGACACGACCGTCGCGGTCGGCGCGCCGCTGGGTCTCGCGAACTCGGTGACCGAGGGCATCGTGAGCGCGCTCAACCGCTCGATCTCGATCGCGTCGTCGGCGGCGCCCGACGCGGGCGGCGACAGCCAGGACGAGCAGGACCAGAACAGCCAGGAAGGGCCGTTCCGCTTCGACTTCGGTCAGGGCGACCAGCAGTCGACGGCCACGGAGAGCATCTCGATCTCCGTCATCCAGACCGACGCGGCCATCAACCCGGGCAACTCGGGCGGCGCGCTGGTCGACTCCGACGGCAAGCTGATCGGCATCAACGTGGCGATCGCGACCGCGGGCGGCTCGTCGTCCGACGGCTCCGGCTCGATCGGCGTCGGCTTCTCGATCCCGTCCGACATCGTCAAGCGCATCACGGGCGAGATCATCGACAACGGCGAGGCGACCCACGGTCTGCTCGGAGCGAACGTGAAGGCCGCGGCATCCGTCGAGGGCTCCACGATCACCGGCGCCTACATCGACGCCGTCACCGACGGCGGTGCGGCCGCCGCTGCCGGCCTGCAGAAGGGCGACATCGTCACCGCCTTCAACGGCGTGCCGGTCACCGACGCGACCGACCTCACTGCTCAGGTGCGTGCGGCCGCGGCCGGCAGCGACGCTGAAGTGACGTACGTCCGCGACGGCAAGACGCAGACCGTCGAGGTCACGCTGGGATCGCTCCAGTAGCAGTCCACACCCCCCAGGGACGCCACTCGGCGAGCAGGTAGGCTCGCGGGATGGCGTCCTTCTCGTTCGGCGCGGGGAACGCCCGAAAGCTCGCGACGATCCCGCTCTACGCCGCCGGACGCCTCCTCACCCTCCTCGTGCCCCGCTCGCGCGACGAGTGGGTCATCGGCTGCGCGGTCGGCATCGGCGACGGTGCGCTGGCGCTCTGGGAGGTGGCGGCCGCCGACGGTCGGCGCCCGGTGTGGCTGGTCGGGTCGGCCACGGAGGCTGCGGATGCCGCGGCCCGCGGCATCCGCACGGTTCCGAAGCGCTCCCTGCGCGGGCTGTGGCGCACCGCGCGCGCCCGGGTGGTCGTCGTCACCCACGGATTCGGGGACGTCAACCGCTACGCCGTGTCGGGCGCTTTCGTCGTGCAGCTGTGGCACGGCATCCCCCTCAAGCGGATCGGGGTCGATTCGCCCGAGACGCTGAGGGTGCCCGGCGTCGTCGCGGCCACTCCCGCCGCCGGAGCGGTGCGCCGGCTCCTGAGATCGATGTACCGTGGCGCCGCGCGCCGCATCCGCGTGATTCCGGCCGCCTCGCACCTCGTACGCGGCCGTCTCGAATCCGCCTTCGCCCTGCCCGACGCCAGCGTGCCGGTGACCGGCGAGCCTCGCGTCGACGTGCTCTCGCGCGGCACCGCCGAGGATCGCCGCGTGCGGGCCCGTGCCGCGATCGGGCGCGCGGTCGCCCGCGTGGAGCCCTCCACCCGCTACGTGCTCTATGCGCCCACCTGGCGCGACGGCGCGATCGACCCCGCGGTGCCGACCGCCGAGGAGTGGTCGCAGATCGTCGACGTGCTGAGGCGTCATGACGCGACGCTCCTGGTCCGGTCGCACCCGCTCGGTGCGGGCGACTACGCCCCACCTTTCCCGACGGACCGCGTGCAGTCGCTCGCCAGCGACCTGGTCGCGGACGTGACCCCGCTGCTGCCCGGCCTCGACGCCCTCGTCACCGACTACTCGTCGCTCGCCTTCGACGCCTCGCTCGTGCCACTGCCCACACTGTTCCTCGCACCCGACGTCGATGAGTACGCGCGCAGGCGCGGCTTCTACGGCACCTACGCCGACGTCGCGGGCGACGACTGGGCGATCGACTGGACCCAGGCGGCGACCCAGCTGGAGGCGGTGCTCGCCGACGACGACGAGCGCGTGCGCCGCGTGGAACGGGCAGTCGCGCTGGACGCGCGCGTGCACGCGTTCCGCGACGGGCGCAACGCCGAGAGGGTGTACCGTGCGATTCTGGCCGGAACGGCCCACGACGGCCCGAGGGAAGGAACCGGATGACCGACGCGCGCTTCACGACGGAGGGGAGCCCGGCTCTCGTGCTCTCGGGCGAGGGGGAGCGGCCCGATTCCGTCGAGATCGTCGGCGCCCGCGCCCGCGTCACCGCGCGCCTCACCGGCCGCGGCAAGACCTGGACGGCGACGCTCCCGCTGCGCGCCGCGCGCTGGGGCGGTCCGGAACTGCCACTGCCCGCGGGCTCGTACGAGGTGCGCATCACGGACCCGACGGCCCGCGGCATGCGTGCCCCCGACGTCCTCCCGCTCACGCAGCTCGGAACACTCAGAGCGAGCCTCGAGGGGTGGACCCTGCGTGTCGGGCCGCCGATCGACCCCGCGTACGACTCTGGTGAGGGGCAGGACGCCCTGGAACGCCGCTATGCGACCCGGCCCGCCACGGGGTTCGAGAACGCGGTGTTCTTCGAGAGCTTCTACGGCCGCAACGCCAGCTGCAACCCCCTCGCGATCGACCGAGAGGTCGCGCGCCGCGCGCCGGGCGTGACCCGCTACTGGAGCGTCGTCGACCTGTCGGTCACCGTGCCGGCCGGCGCGATTCCCGTGGTCGAGGGCAGCCCCGAATGGTGGCGGGCCCGCGGCGCCGCGCGACTGCTCGTGGTCAACGACTGGCTGCGCCGCCGGTTCTCGCGGCGCAAGGGGCAGGTCGTGCTGCAGACCTGGCACGGCACGCCCCTCAAGCGCCTCGCGCTGCACCGGCCCGGGTTCGACCCGCGCCGGATGGCGGCGGTCGTCCGCGAGTCGCGGCGGTGGAACATCCTGCTGGCGCAGAACCCCTATGCGGCTCGCATCCTCGGCAAGGCGTACGCGTTCCTCTCGCGACCGATCTGGGTCGAGGGGTACCCGCGCAACGACGTGCTGACCACGGGCGACGACACGGCGACGCGCGAGGCCCTCGGCATCCGTCCCGGCGAGCGCGTCCTGCTGTACGCGCCGACGTGGCGTGACGACCGCGACCAGATCGTGGACTTCATCGATCCGGTCTCGCTCGCCGCGGCCACCGATGCGGTCGTGCTCGTGCGCGGGCACTCGCGCACCCTGCTGCCCGGCCGCGACGCGGAAGGCCCGCGCGTGATCGACGTCACCGGCTTCCCCGACACCTCGCTGCTGCTGCTCGTCGCCGACGCGCTCATCACCGACTACTCGTCCGTGATGTTCGACTACTCGGTGACCGGGAAGCCGATGTACTTCCTCGTGCCCGACATGGAGCACTACCGAGGGGAACTGCGCGGGTTCTACTTCGACCTGGCCGCGCACGCGCCGGGCCCGATGGTGCGCACGCAGGATGAGCTGGTGGCCGCGCTCGCCGCGGACGAGACCGCGAAGTACGCGTCGCGGTACGCGCAGTGGCGCGACAAGTTCAACGCCCGCGACGACGGCCACGCCGCCGAGCGGGTCGTGGCACGCATCCTCGACCAGGGCTTCATCGACGCCTGACGGACGGCCGCCCGACGGGTGTCAGGGCAACGGCGTGTTGCGGCTTCCGAGGCGGGACGTGTCGACCGTGTCGTGCGCGCCGCCGATCACTCCGAGGAGGAACCCCCAGCCCCACGCCAGATGCATCGACGGCAGCACCGCCGCTGTCCACAGCTTGTCGCGCCAGCCGTGCCCGCCACCCCGGCCGAGAGCGACGACGACGACGAGCGCGGCGTACGCGAGCACGGGGAGGTAGACGATGGATGCCGCCACCGACCACCAACCCTGCAGCAGACCGGTGAGCTGGAGCACGCCGACCACGATCCCCAGCAGGATCGTCAGCACGAGCGCCGGCGGCGCGAAGAACCTCAGCGAGTTGCCGCGCCCGAACCGGCGGACGAGCTCCCCTCGCCAGCGGCCCGTCGCCGAGAACTGGCGCACCAGGCGTGCCCAGCTCTCGCGCGGCCAATACGTCACGGCCAGTGCGGGATCGAACCAGACGCGGTAGCCCGCGCGACGGATGCGCAGATTCAGCTCCCAGTCCTCGCCGCGCCGGATGCTCTCGTCGAACAGTCCGACCTCTTCGAGCACGTCGCGGCGCATGACGCCGAGGTAGGCGGACTCCGCTTCACCCTCCTGCGTCCCGCCGTGGTACGCGCCGCCGCCGAGGCCGATGGGGGAGTTGTAGGCGCGCGCGACGGCACGCTGGAACGGTGTGCGGCCGTCGGCGCGCATCACGCCGCCGACGTTCGCGGCGCGCACGCGGTCGAGGGTCGCCAGCGCGCGCCGCGCGTACGTCGGATCCAGCTCGGAGTGCGCGTCCACGCGCACCACGGTGGGGTGCCGTGCGGCGCGGATCGCGAGGTTGAGGCCGATCGGGATGTCTGCGCCCGGGTTCTCGACGAGCACGATGCGATCGTCGCCGGCGGCGAGTTGCGCCGCCAGCGCGTTGGTGCCGTCCGTCGAGGGGCCGAGAGCCAGAACCAGCTCGGTCGGGCCGGGAACGTCCTGCGCGAGCACCGTCTCGACCGCACGGCCGAGGTAGTCGCGCTCGTTGAGCACGGGCATCACGAAGCTCACGCCGGAGCCGGGGGGAGGGACTGGAGCGTCCCTGCGCCCGTGTTGCTCGACATGCACGCGTCGATCATGTCATGAGAGCCCTGGGTAGGCTGGAAGCGTGGGCCTGGTCTCGGATGGCAAGAAGGCGGTCGCTCTCGTCCGCAAGGCGGTGCGCAATCGTTCGGCGGTGATCGACGTGCGGCGCACCCTCGCGGCCCGGCCGCCGCACCCGCCGTTCCAGTACCGGGTGGCCGTCTACTTCGCCGACGGCGCCGTCAACATGTACCAGATGCGGCAGTGGTACAAGCCGCTCGCAGACCTCGCGAAGACCTGGCCCGTCGTGGTGCTGAGCCGCGCCGCCACCGGCGCCGAAGCGCTGCTGGCCGACGGGGCGCTTCCGGTCGCCTTCGTTCCGACGGTGCGCGATCTCGAGCGCTTCATCTCGAAGCAGGACATCCGCGTCGTGCTGTACGTCAACCAGAACACGCGCAACTTCCAGATGTTCCGCTACGGCCGTCGCTGGCACGTGTTCATCAACCACGGCGAGTCCGACAAGATGTACATGACCACGAACCAGTACAAGGCGTACGACTACGCGATGATCGCGGGCGCCGCCGCGCGGGAGCGACTCTCGCGGGTGCTGTGGGACTACGACATCGACCGCCGCACGATCGAGATCGGGCGCCCGCAGGCCGACCATTACTCGGGCACCCTTCCCTACACCCCCGACGCGCGCACGGTGGTGCTCTACGCGCCCACGTGGGAGGGGGACCGCCCCTCGGCCCACTACGGCTCGATCGTCACGCACGGCGAGGCGCTCGTGACCGCGCTCCTCGCCACGGGCGGCCATCGCGTGATCTACCGGCCCCACCCGCGGTCGGGAGTCGTGGACCACGAGTACGGGGCGGCGAACAAGCGCATCATCGCGGCCCTGAACGCAGCGAACGCCTCGGATCCCTCGGCCCAGCACGTCTTCGACGACGGGCCGGAGCTCGGCTGGCAGCTGGCCGCCGCGGACGTCGCGATCGTCGACATCTCGGCGATGGTCTACGACCGGCTCGCGGCCGACAAGCCGCTCATGATCACGCGGCCGGCCGACCCCGCCGCCGCGATCGACACGCATGGGTACCTGTCGGCCTGCGAGTGGCTCGACGCCACCGCCGCTGCCGACATCGTCGCCCAGACCGAGCGCGTGCTCTCCGACCCCGGCGCCGTCGCGCGCCTGGAAGAGTGGGTGACCCACTACTTCGGCGACACCGCACCGGGCTCGGCGACGGCGAGATTCCACGGGGCCGTGCAGCGCCTCATGGAGGACTGGGAATCCTGGTACGCCCGGTCGGTCGCCGACGCCGAGGACGACGAGCCCGAGGACGAGGCAGAACTCGACGACGAGGGCTGAGCCCGCGACGCTCTGCCGACGGCGTCAGGCCACCGGGGCAGGACGCTCGACCAGCCGCGCGATCGCGCGCAGCGGGATCGCGACCCACGTCGGTCGGTTGCGGGCCTCGTAGATCGCCTCGTACACCGCCTTGTCGAGTTCGAGCGCGGCGAGCAGCGGATGCCGGGGGTCGAGCCCGCCCGCCGACGCGGCGTATCCGTCCACGAACGCCCTGCGCGCGTCACGAGCCCACGCGCGCACCGCGTCGACGGACCGATCCGGGTCGTCCAGGCGCAGCGATCCCGCGACGTAGTCGAATGAGCGGAGCATCCCCGCGACGTCGCGCAGTGCGAGATCCGGTTGCGTGCGCTCGGCCATCGGACGCAGCGGCTCGCCCTCGAAATCCACCATGATCCAGCCGCGCTCGGGGGAATGCAGCACCTGCCCGAGGTGGAAGTCGCCGTGGATGCGCTGCAGCGGCGGCCACGGCACCTCGAGCGCGCGACGGTACACCGTCGCGGCGGCATCCCGCTGTCCGGCGATCTCGGGGACCTCTGCGATGGCGATCGCGAACCTCCGCTCCCACGTGGCCGCCGTCGCCGCCCGGTCGGCGTCCGTCGCCGCGCGGGTCGGGAAGCACTCCGCGAGGGCTACGTGCACCTCGGCCGTCGAGGTGCCGAGCGCGCGCGCAGCGTCGCGGAAGTCGTCACCCTTGGCTGCTGCCTGCAGCGCCACCCGCCATGCGTCTTCGACGCCCGGCAGAAACTCCTGCGCGGAGGCGAGGGACCCGTGCACGGTGCCGTGCGCGGTGGTCAGGTCGGGCCACGTCCCCTCGATCGAGCCGACCGGACGCGGCACATGGGGCGATCCGGCCCCGGCCAGCGCTTCCTGCAGCTCGATGTCGGGGTTGAGGCCCGCGTGCAGCTGCCGGTAGACCTTGCAGATCACCGGGGCGCCATCGCCTTCGAAGATGAGCGACGTGTTCGACTGCTCGCCGCTGATCACCCGTGAGGTCGCCCGGGACGGAGCTGCGCCCGAGCCTGCGACCCGCCCGATCGCGGTGGTCTGCGGTCCGTGTGCGGTGCCCCCCACCGTCATGAGGCGCAGGAGTGCCTGGGCGTAGGCCGGGTCGAACGGGCCGTCGATGAATGTCGTTCCCGGCACCGGACTGCCGATGACGTGGTCGGGGTCGGCATCGACGTCCTCCGTCGCGCGCTCGACGACCGGGATCTGGTACAGCACGGCCGGGAGAGCGCCCTCATCCGCGACGAGGAATGTGCGGATGCGTGTGCCGGTGTCCGCGCCTTTGGAGTCGCCGGACTCCGCGCTCAGATCCCACCACGAGAGCAGGCGCAGGCTGGGCGGGCGCCCCTTGGCGGCGTACCACCGCTGCCGTGGCATCCACGCCGCAAGGCACGCCAACGTGCTGTCCATACCTGTGAGCGTATGCCCGTGATCGTGCGTGTGTCGAGAACCTGCTGCAAGCGCTTGCAGAGCGGCAGGAGCCGGCCGCTACCCGTCCTCGCCCGATTCCTGGTATTCGACGATCTCGATGACAGGCGGCACCGGGATGACGATGGATTCCACGGCTCCTCCGCCGCCGACGGCGAGGTCGCCGGGACCGAGGCCGCCGAGATCGACGGATGCGGCGTCGGTCAATCGCTCGGCCTGCGTCTCGATGCGGGCGGGCTCTGACGGCAGACCCGTCCACTCGACGGGCTCTTCGGGAAGCGTACTGAACAGACCCATACCGCCATTGTCACCCGGCCGGCGGAGTGGAGGCGCCGTCCTCGGTCGGAACGGGCGTCTCGATCGCTTCCGGCGCGCGCCGGATCACGCGGGCAGTGATGCGGCGGGCCCCGGAAGCGCCGCGCGTGACGCCGTCCACGACGACTTCGCCGGCGCGACGGATGCGGCGTCCGGCGAGCCGCTCGATCCGGTCTGCGCCGGGGCGCGGTTCGAGTTCGGGGGGCAGCGCGTGCGGGGGCACCCCGAACGCCCGCCGGGAGCCGGTGAGAACCCGCCGCCCGAGGATGTTGTTGCCGGCACCGCCGATGGCCGCGCCGATGCCGAACGGCAGCGCTTTGCCGATCCACGAGGCGCCGCCCCGCGCGGCGAACTGACGGATGAACGTCGTCTTGAGCCGATCGACGAGCGGCCCGACGGCAGCGCGCGGGAGGGACTTGGTGATCAGCTCGCCCCAGTAGCCCGAGCGGGAGGGACCGCGCCCGGCGGCCTGGCCGGCGAGCTGCGCGACGAGGTCGACCCCCTCCTTGCCGAGCATGAGCGTCAGCACCAGAGCGCGCGCCCGATCGGGATCCGACACCGGGATGCCGTGCACCTCGGCGACCGACTGTGCGAACAGTGTGGTCGCCTCGAGGAACGCGACGGTCTCCACGCCGCTGAGCGCCAGTGTCACCCCCGTGCCGATCCCGGGAACGACCGCCGTCGCGCCGACCGCGGCGCCCCCGGTGGTCACCGCAGCGAGATAGCGCCGCTCGAGGATGCGGACGATGTCCGCGGGAGAGGAGTCCGGATGCCGGAGCCGGATGCTGCGCAGGTGCGCGAGGACGACCGGTCGCTGGATGGCGAGCACGCGGTCGAGCGCACGGATCGTGAAGGGATGCTCGTCGGACCCTGCGGGCGGCAGCCCTCCCTGCCACGGCGCGTCGCCGGGGAGGGAGTGGATCTGGTGAACCTTGTCGGTCATCGCGCCGAGTCTATGCGCCCGACTCCGAGCGCAGGCGAGGGGTTGACAGCCTCGCAGTGATCCGTCAGACGAAGAGGTTGGCGCGCTCGAGATCCTCGGCGAAGTCCACCTCGACGGCGTACAGGTCCGAGATGTCGAGCGGCTCGAGCAGCACGCCGTCCTCGGCGATCGCGAGCTCCAGGCCACGCTCGAAGTAGTCCTGGTCATCGACGCGCGTGAGGTGGCGCATGAACGCCTTCTTGTCACGGCTCGAGATGTAGTTGATGCCGACGGCCTCGCCGATGCCGCCCTTGACGGTCTTCGACAGCTCGTTGATGAAGCCCTCCGGCGTCACCGTGTACTTGACCTCTTCGTCGCTGACCTTGGAGGTGTTGACCGTGACGAACGACTGGTCGCGCTCGATCAGCTCGATGGCGCGGCCGAGCACGCGCGGGTCGAAGACCACATCGCCGTTCATCCAGAGCACGCCGCCCTTGCCCGTCTTGGCGAGGGCGCGCAGCAGGCTCTTGGAGGTGTTGGTCTGGTCGTAGCGGTCGTTGTAGACGTAGTCGACGTCCGGGAACGCCTCGACGATGGTCTCGGCGCGGTAGCCCACGACGGTGGTGATCTTGGCTTCGCGGCCGAAAGCGGCACGGATGTTGTCGTGCTGCTGCTGCATGATGCTGCGGCCGTCGCCGAGCTCCGTGAGGGGCTTGGGCAGGCTGCGGCCGAGCCGCGAGCCCATTCCGGCTGCGAGGATGACGGTCTGAAGGGTCAAAATCTGCTCCTGAAGTGCGTGATTCACTGCCGGTTCACCGGCGCGACACCCCTTCGTGCCTCGACCATGGTAGCGATGAGGCCTGGGAAGGCCCATAATGGGCGGCTCCCGTTGCCGATTTGTGACATAACGCGAATGCCGCGACGCGGCGAGACGCACTCCGTCGCGATCAGGCCCGCTTGATACGTTGGTTCAGTGACAGCCTCCCTCCCGGTGCCGAATGACATCGATCCGGAAGAGCCGGACCGTCACTCCAGCGCGCGCGTCGTACGCCTCGCAGACACGGTCTCACCGGCTCCCGACAAGCCCCGCCGCCCGCCGCGCAAGAAGCGCACGCCGGCCGCGTCCGCGCCGAAGCCGGCCCCCGCTCCGGATCCGGGGCCGCCGCCGCCGCTTCCGAGCGATCTCCAGCTCGCGGCCAGCGCCGCCGCGAGCATCGTCGTGCCGCCGCGTCCGCCGCTTCCCGCCTTCGGCGCGGGTTCGCCCGAGGACGCCCCGCAGGAGGCATCCGTCGATGAGACCACGCCCGTCGACGACAGCGCGGCAGCGGACGACGACGCGCTCGAGGCGGGGCTGCAGGCCGAGCGGGAGCCCGCGATCCAGCCGGAGCCGGAGGCCGCGGTCGAATCCGTGACCCCGGTCGCTCCCGAACCGGCCGCCGAGCCGGAGGCCGGCGTCGAGCACACGACTCTTGCCGAAACCGCGGCGGTGGTCGATGCTGAGCCCGTGGTCGAGTCCGCGCCCGTGGCCGAGCCCGCGGGGGTCGTGGAGCCCACGCCCGCGGTCGAGCCCTCTGCTGCGCCCGCCGCGACGGAGGCCGCCGCGCTCGACCACATCCCCGCACCCGCTGACCTCCAGCCGGTGCCCCTGCCCGCTCCCGGCCCGGAGCCGGCCACGACCCTCGATCCCGAGGCCCTGGCCGCGGCCGTCTCGCTCGACGCGGCCGCGACGGCGGCCGCGGCATCCGCCAATGCCCTCGTGCTGCGCGGCGTCACCAAGCGATTCGGCAGCACCCACGCCGTCGACGGCATCGACCTCACGATCCCCGCGGGCACGTTCTACGGTCTGGTCGGCCCCAACGGCGCCGGCAAGACGACCACGCTCTCGATGATCGCGGGCCTGCTCGAACCCGATCGCGGCACGATCCATGTCGGAGGAGTGGATGCGGCGGCCAAGCCGCTCGCGGCCAAGCGGATGATGGGGGTGCTCCCTGATCGGCTGCGCACCTTCGACCGCCTGACCGGCCGCCAGCTCCTCTACTACTACGGGGTGCTGCGCAAGCTCCCGCCTGCCGTCGTCGAGAGCCGGACCGCTGACCTCGCACGCGCTTTCGACCTCGAGGACGCGCTGGGCCGAAGCGTCTCGGACTACTCGGCGGGCATGCTCAAGAAGGTCATGCTCGCGGGCGCGCTGATCCATTCGCCGCGTCTGCTCGTGCTGGACGAGCCGTTCGAGGCGGTCGATCCGGTGTCGAGCGCGATCATCCTCGACATCCTCTCCACCTACGTCGCGCACGGCGGCACGGTGATCCTCTCGAGCCACGGCATGGACCTCGTCGAGCGCGTCTGCACGCGCGTCGCGGTCATCGTGGCGGGCCAGGTGCTCGCGGAGGGCACCGTCGACGAGGTGCGCGGCGAGCTGACGCTCGAGCAGCGCTTCGTCGAACTGGCCGGAGGGCTCAGCGATGTGGAGGGCCTCGAGTGGCTGCACACATTCTCCGACTGAGGCTCGCGCTGCTGTTCGGCACGTTCCGCGGTGACGGCGGGCATCTGGCGCGGGTGGTCGCCGGGCTGGTGATCCTCCTCGCCGCCACGGCCTCCGCCTGCTGGGCGCTGCTGACGCTGGGGGATGCCTCCACCGAGGAGGTGCTCGCGGTCACCGTGCTCGGGGGCTCCGCAGTGACCCTCGGCTTCGCACTCGCTCCGTTGTTCGGTGCCGTGGAGGACCCGCTGGATCCCCGGCGATTCGCCCTGTTCGGCCTTCCGCGGGCAAGCCTCGCCCTCGTCCTGGCGGTCGCGGGCTTCCTCAGCGTGCCGATCCTGGTCCTGCTCGCGGTCGCCGTGTGCTCCGCCATCATGTGGGCCGATCACGGTGTTCCGGTGATCGTCGGAATCGTGAGCGTGCTGCTCGGCGTGCTCACGTGCGTCCTTCTGGCGCGCGTGTGCATGGCGCTGGCCTCACTCTTCCTCCGCGACCGGCGCTCGCGCGAGCTCTCGGGCGTCTTCGTGCTCGTCGTGCTCGTCGTCGTGGTTCCGGTGGGCGTCTTCCTCGCCTCGCTCGAGTGGCAGGGGAGTGTGCCGCCGCAGCTGCTCGAGGCCGTGGACTGGCTGGCCCTCACCCCGCTCGGCGCCGCATGGGCCCTGCCCGGCATGGTCATCACCGGCGGCGACGCGTGGCTGTCCGCGCTCATCGCGGTCGGCACCATCGTCCTGCTGGCGATGGTATGGCTGTGGGCGGTCGATCGACTGCTGACCACGACCGAGCGCCCCGGGACCGGGCGCGAGCGAGGTGGGCTCGGATGGTTCGGCGTCGCCCCGGGCACCCCCGGCGGTGCGATCGCGGCGCGCAGTCTCGTCTACTGGTTCGGCGATCGACGCTACGTCGTGAACGGCCTCGTGATCCCGTTCGCAGCCGCGATCACGGTGGTGCCGCTGCTCATCGCCGGCGTCCCGCCCGAGCTGGTCGCCCTCGTGCCCGTACCGTTCGCGGCGCTCTTCCTCGGCTGGCTGCCGCACGACGACATCGCCTACGACTCCACCGCGGTGTGGATGCACATCGCCAGCGGTGTGCGGGGCGTCTCCGACCGCCTCGGCCGGCTCGTGCCGGTGCTGCTCGTGGGGGTCCCTCTGCTCGCCGTCGCGATCCCGGTGGCGACGCTGCTGCACGGACGATGGGCGGTGCTCCCGGCTCTCACCGGCGTGTGTGCCGCGCTGTTCCTTTCGGGCCTGGGGCTCTCGAGCATCTCGTCGGTGATCGCGCCCTACGCGGTGTCGCGGCCGGGCGAGAGTCCGTTCCAGCAGCCGCAGCGCACCGGCGCGAACGGCGCGATCGCGCAGGGGAGTGTCATGGCCGGCGCGCTCGTCCTGTCGGCACCGGTCCTGTGGTGCGGCTGGCTGGCCCTGCGAGGGGACACGGAGGCCGCGAACACGGCGCTATGGGGAGGCCTGGCGATCGGCTTCGGCGTGCTCGTCGTCGGCATCGGGATCGGAGCCATGGTCTTCGAGCGTCGCGGCGGGCGGCTCATGGAGTTCGCGGAGTCCACCTGACTCGTGCCGACGCGCCCCAGCCGGGTCCGCCCCGACTACACTGGCAGACCATGAGCACCCCGCTGGACAGCCCCGACCAGGGCGGAATCGCGACCCTCGATCGCGAGCTCGAAGAGCTCCTCAAAGAAGAGAACATCGAGCCGGGTGACCACGAGCGCTTCTCGCACTACGTGAAGAAGGACAAGATCCTCGAGTCCGCCATCACGGGCAAGCCGGTACGCGCGCTGTGCGGCAAGAAGTGGACGCCGGGCCGCGACCCCGAGAAGTTCCCCGTGTGCCCCACCTGCAAAGAGATCTACGAGTCGCTGCAGAGCTGATCACTCGGCGTCGGCGTACACCGTCGGGATCGCCGGGTCGGAACGGCTGAGCGCGAGCCCGCGCACCGGAAGCTCTTCGCGCACGCGTGCGTGATGCGCTCGAGCGGCCTCGACGCCGTCGGATCCCTCGTAGGCGGCATCCGGCTCGCCGTCGACGACGAGCGGCACGTGCAGCGCACGGGACCCCGGGTGGGCGGAGGCGGTGTCGAGTGCTTCGAAGCCGTCGGACACGACGATGAGCTCGCTCGTCGCCGTACCCGCGTCGAGCGTACGGAACGCCGCCTTGCGGCCTCCCTTCGACGCCTTGTCGGTCGACGCCTTCGCCACGCCGACCCACCCGCCGCCCGCGTCCTGCCGTGCGACGAGCTTGTAGACCATTCCGGCGGTCGGCGTGCCCGACCCGGTGACCACCGACGTGCCGACGCCGTAGGCGTCGACAGGGGATGCCGCGAGCGCCGCGATCGCGTACTCGTCCAGGTCGCTCGTCACGGTGATGCGCGTGCCGGTGGCGCCGAGTTCGTCGAGCTGGGCGCGCACCTCGGCGGCCACGGTGGGCAGGTCGCCGGAGTCGATCCGCACCCCGCCGAGCCCCGTCCCCGCGACCCGGATGGCCGTCTCGACGCCCTGGCGGATGTCGTAGGTGTCGATGAGCAGCGTGGTGCCGACCCCGAGGGCCTCGATCTGCGCGCGGAAGGCGTCCTCTTCGGTGTCGTGCAGCAGCGTCCAGGCGTGGGCGGCCGTGCCCATCGTCGGGATGCCCCATCGGCGACCGGCCTCGAGATTGGACGTGGCGCTGAACCCGGTGATGTAGGCCGCACGCGCCGCCGCGACCGCGGACGACTCGCCCGCCCGCCGCGAACCCATCTCGGCCAGTGGACGGTCTCCGGCGGCGATGCTCATGCGGGCGGCGGCTGTCGCGATCGCCGAGTCGTGGTTGAGCACGCTGAGCGCGAGGGTCTCGAGCACGACGGCCTCGGCGAACGTTCCCTCGATCGTGAGGATGGGGGAGCCCGGGAAGTACAGCTCGCCCTCGCGATAGCCCGTCACCGAGCCGGTGAACCGGTAGCCCTCCAGGAAATCGAGGGTCGCGGCATCCACCACCTTCTCGTCCCGGAGGAATCGCAGCTCGTCATCGCCGAAGCGGAAATCGCGGATGAGCGACAGCAGCCGGCCCGTGCCCGCGACGACCCCGAACCGTCGGGCGCCGGGAAGACGCCGGCCGAACAGCTCGAACACGCATCGTCGGTGAGCGGTGCCGTCGCGCAGCGCCGCGTCGACCATCGTGAGCTCGTAGCGGTCCGTCAGCAGGGCGGTCGAGGCGGCCATGCGGGTCAGCCTAGCTTTTGATGACGCGGGGGTTCCCCCCGAGGGCTCGCTCTGCTCGCCGCGGCTTCGCCGTGCCCCGCAGCGACCCGCTGGCGTAGGGTGGATTCTCGTGAACGACGCGCCGATCGGAATCTTCGACTCCGGAGTCGGTGGCCTCACCGTTGCGCGGGCCGTCTCGGCACTGCTGCCGCAGGAGTCGATCCTGTACATCGGCGACACGGCGCGTTCGCCGTACGGCCCGAAGCCGATCGCCGACGTGCGGCGCTACGCGCTCGAGGTGCTCGACGATCTCGTCGCCCAGGGCGTGAAGATGCTCGTGATCGCGTGCAACACGGCGTCCGCGGCGATGCTGCGCGACGCGCGCGAGCGCTACGACGTGCCGGTGGTGGAGGTTATCAACCCCGCCGTGCGCACGGCGATGTCGACCACGCGCAACGGGCGCGTCGGCGTCATCGGCACAGCCGGCACCATCAGCTCCGGCGCGTACCAGGACATGCTCGGGGTCAACGAGCGTCTCACCGTCTTCGCCCAGGCCTGCCCGCGGTTCGTCGAGTTCGTCGAAGCCGGCATCACCGGTTCGGCGGAGGTGCTCGCCGTCGCCGAGGAGTACCTCGCGCCGCTGCGCGCAGCCGAGGTCGACACGCTCGTGCTGGGCTGCACCCACTATCCGTTCCTCGAGGGAGCGATCAGCTACGTCATGGGCCCGGATGTGAGCCTGGTGTCGAGCGACTCCGAGACCGCGAAGGACGTCTACCGCCAGCTGGTGTCGCGCGACCTGCTCGCCGGGCCGGATGCCGAGCCCCGCCACGTCTACGAAGCCACCGGTGCGTCGGCCGACGAGTTCCTGCGCCTCGCACACCGCCTGATGGGTCGCGAAGTCACCGATGTGCGCCTGGTGCAGACCGGCGCCATCGACCTTCCGCGTGCCTCCACCCCTGCCCGCCGCCTCGGCTGAGGCATCCGTCCTTCCTGAGGAGAACTGCATGACCGACATCACCCGTGCCGATGGCCGCACCGTCGACCAGCTGCGACCGATCACCATCGAGCGGGGCTGGTCGAGCCAGGCCGAGGGGTCTGCCCTGATCTCGTTCGGGAACACCAAGGTGCTGTGCACGGCGTCGTTCACGAACGGCGTGCCGCGCTGGCTGACGGGCAAGGGCAAGGGCTGGATCACCGCCGAGTATGCGATGCTGCCGCGCGCCACCAACGAGCGCAACGACCGCGAGAGCGTCAAGGGCAAGGTCGGCGGCCGCACGCACGAGATCTCCCGCCTCATCGGCCGGGCGCTGCGCGCCGTCGTCGACACCAAGGCGCTCGGCGAGAACACCATCGTCATCGACTGCGACGTGCTGCAGGCCGACGGCGGCACGCGCACTGCCGCCATCACCGGCGCCTACGTCGCGCTCGCCGACGCGATCGAGTGGGGCCGGGGCAAGAAGTTCATCGGGCAGAAGGCGCAGGTGCTGTTCGACTCGGTGGCGGCGGTGTCGGTCGGCATCATCGACGGCGAGCCCATGCTCGACCTCGCGTATGTCGAGGATGTGCGCGCCGAGACCGACATGAACGTCGTCGTCACCGGCCGCGGCCTGTTCGTCGAGGTGCAGGGAACCGCGGAGGGTGCGCCGTTCGACAAGCGCGAGCTCGACGCCCTCCTCGAGCTCGGCGTGAACGGCTGCGCCGACCTGCGCACGCACCAGCTCGCGGCCCTGCAGCCCGCGGACGGGGAGTGACGGATGCCGCGACAGATCGTCCTCGCGACCCACAACCCGCACAAGGTCGAGGAGTTCCAGGCGATCGTCGCGGCGACGCGCCCTGACCTCGAGGTCGTGGGATACGACGGGCCCGAGCCCGTCGAGGACGGCGTGACATTCGCCGAGAACGCCCTGATCAAGGCGCGCGCGGCTGCCGACCACACCGGACTGCCGGCACTGGCCGACGATTCGGGCGTGTGCGTGGACGTGCTCGGCGGATCGCCCGGGGTCTTCTCGGCCTACTGGGCCGGGCATGCCAAGGATGCCTCGGCCAACCTGAACCTGCTGCTCGACCAGCTCTCCGACATCGGCGATCCGCACCGCACCGCGCAGTTCGTCTCCACGATCGCGCTCGTCGTGCCGGTGGCCGAGGGGAACGCCGTCGAGCACGTGGTCGAGGGCATCTGGCCCGGACGCCTTGCGACAGCGCCGTCAGGCGCCGGGGGCTTCGGCTACGACCCGATCTTCGTGCCCGACGGGCAGGCGACCGGCGCCGAGCGGACGGTCGGAGAGTGGACGGCCGACGAGAAGAACGCGGCATCCCATCGCTCGCGCGCGTTCGTCGCGCTCGCGGCCCTTCTCGCCGAGCTCTGACGCGAGGGGTCAGCGCCGGGCAGATACACGTTCGCCCGGAGCACCGTGCCGTCGCGCATCGGCACCTCGACGTCGCGCCGGATCCGCACGTCGGCGCCGATCGGCGTGACCACGGCGGGAGGACGCACCGCCCGCACCGCGCGCTCGCGGGCGTAGCCCCACGCCCCCGGGCGTCGCCAGGGGCGATCGGTCACTCTTTCGACACCGTCCTTCACGGGCGCGGCGGTGTCAGGTGGAGGGCATCGAAGGGGGAGAACCCCTGCATGCCTCGCCATCGCCGCCCGGGGGAGGCATGCTGTTGTGCACGCAGCCTTGTCCGGAGCGGCCGATGTTCTTCCTTCGCTGGATCCCCACCTTCCTCGCCTTTCCGCTGGGGGAGTCGATCGCCTCAGCGGTCCTGGGGACGCATCGCAGCCCGCTGACGGCGCTGGCGGCGGGCTCGATCGTCGGCGGCGTCGTCGGAGCCGCGCAGTGTCTCGCGCTGGGCCGCCTCGTGGACTGGCGCTGGGCGGTCTGGACGCTCGGCGCGACGGGTGTGGGTTGCGCGCTCAGCCTTGTCTGGTTCGGCCCCGCGGTCACGCCGGCCGCGGCCGCGGCGACGGCACTCGTCACGGGCGGCGTGGTCGGGGTCGCCCAGGGGTCGTTGCTGCGACGCCGGTGGCGTATCGCGCTCGCGTGGGCGGCGACGGTGAGCCTGTCCTGGGGCGTTGCCGGGCTGGTGGGGACCGTGGGCGGAGCCCGTACCGTCCTCGGCTCGAACGGCGCTCTGGGGGCGACGGTCGTCTTGGGCGTCGTGCTGTGGTTCGTCCTGCGGCCCCGCCTGGTCCGCCGGCCGGCGCCTCCTGCGGAGTCGAGCCGGACCATGGACCTCGCCGCGAGCATCATCGCGGCGAGGCCGGGGGGCACACGCGGGCACCGGTAGCGGTCAGCGCGCTGCGAGTGAGAATCACACTCATTCCCGACTGGGCGCGACAGCCCGTTCCGGGGCGGTCCCGGGCTTAGCCTGGGCTCATGCACGACCACGCGCCGAACGGGATCCGAGGGGCGGGCGACCGCCGCCTGCTCGCGATCTCGCTCGCGATCACCTCCACCGTCCTGGTGGTGCAGATCGTGGGTGCGGTGCTCTCGGGCTCGCTCGCGCTCCTCGCCGATGCCGCGCATATGTTCACGGATGCCGCCGCACTGGTGATCGCGCTCATTGCGAGCACCGTCGCGGCCCGGCCGGCGAATGCCCGTCGCACCTTCGGGTATCAGCGCGCCGAGGTGTTCGGCGCGCTGATCAACGGGGTCATCCTGATCGTACTGTCGGGATGGGTCGCGTTCGAAGGCATCTCGCGCCTGCTCGACCCGGGCGAGAGCGAGGTCGCCGGCGGCCTCATGCTCGTCGTCGCGGTCGTCGGGTTCGTGGCGAACGGTGTGGCGATGTGGCTGCTGAGCTCCGCGCAGCGACACAGCATCAACGTGCGCGGCGCGTATCTCGAGGTCCTCGGCGATCTCATCGGGTCGGCGGCCGTGATCGTCGCGGCGATCGTGATCGTGACGACCGGCTGGTACCAGGCCGACGCGATCGCCTCGCTGTTCATCGCCGCCATGATCATCCCGCGGGCTGTCGGCCTGCTGCGCGAGGTCGTGTCGGTGCTCGCCGAGTCGGCGCCCAAGGGCACGCACGTGCACGAGATCCGCGAGCACATCCTCGCCACACCAGGGGTCGTCGACGTGCACGACGTCCATGTGTGGCAGCTCACGCGTGGGGCACCGGTGTTCACGGCGCATGTGGTCGTCGAGGGCGCGGCACTCGCCGACGGTCGGGCCGCCGGCATCCTCAGCACCCTGCAGGCGTGCCTGTCCGACCACTTCGACGTCGAGCACTCGACCTTCCAGCTCGAGCCCGCCGGACACGTCGAGCACGAAGCCCACGCGTGACGAGGCGCGTCAGTCTTCGCGCCGTACCTCGGCGGGCGACTTGTCGGGACGCAGTCCGCGCCACCTGGGGTGACGGAGGATGCCTCCCGGGGTGAATTCGCCGTACTCCACTTCGCCGACGAGGTCGGGCCGCACCCAGAGCGCGTCCCGCGCGTCGAGCGGCGGCACCCCGACGAGCGGGTTCTGGTCGGTGCGCAGCGGCGTCAGCTTCTTGAGCAGCATCGACAGCGTCGAGTCGCTGAATCCGCTGCCGACGCGGCCGGCGTACTGGAGGCCGTCGGCGCCGGGGATGCCGAGCAGCAGCGACCCGAAGGTGCTGCTGCGCCCGCCTTTGCCAGGCCGGATGCCCGCAATCACCACCTCCTGGGTTCTGGTGTGCTTGACCTTCAGCCACGACTCCGAGCGGCCGCCGCGGAGATATCGCGACGCCGGGTCCTTCACGACGATGCCCTCGAGACGCAGCTGCTCGCTGGTCTCGAGCGCCGCGTCGACATCGTCGAACACGGGTGGCACGGTGATCGATTCGACGGATGCCCCGGCCACCGCCTCGAGCACATCCCGGCGTTCGCGCAGCGTCAGTCCGGCGAGGTCGTCTCCGTCGTGCGAGAGCGCGTCGAACAGGTAGTACCGCACGGGGGTGCGCCGCGCCACGCGAGCGATGTCGCCGGCGTGCTCGAGGTTCATGCGGGTCTGCAGGAGCGGAAAGCTGGGGCGGCCGTCGGGTTCGAGGGCGACGAGCTCGCCGTCCACCACGCACGGCTCCGCGCCGAGGCCGGCATCGACCGCCGTCAGCTCGGGGTAGCGGTGCGTGACCTCGTTGCCGCTGCGAGCGAACAGGCGCAGGCGCTGCCCGTCCCACGCGCCGACGGCGCGGATGCCGTCCCACTTCATCTCGACCCAGGCCTCGGTGCCGTGCTCGCGGTCGGTCCACGTTCGCGCGGCCAGACGCGCCTGGGCGGGAGTCGCGCTCGTCGCGAGCATGGGCCGCAGCTCGGCGGCGGCCGGTGGTGGTCTTCCTGACACCCCGTTGAACTTCCGGTCGGCACGCGGCCCCGCGTCGGCCGCGCCGACTCCAGCGCCCGGGCCGCTGTGCGAACCGGAGTCCACATGGGGTCTTCGACCGGTCGCAGCACCCCGCCCGCCCTGTGGGTCGCGCACCACGTCGGCCTGGGGACTGGGTTCGACGACCGCCCCGTCCGGCTGTGTTCGGCCCGCAGCATCCGTCTTCATGCGGTGCAGCAGCCAGCTGGACTTCTCGCCGTCGCCGGCGGTGCGGATCAGCGCCAGCCGGACGCGCCCGAGCGGGCCGCCGGGGCGGCCCTCCAGTGTCGCGATGACCTCGTCGTCGCGCCACTTCTCGAGCTCGTACCGCCCGTCGTCCCAGATGGTCACGGTGCCGCCCCCGTATTCGCCCGCGGGGATCGTGCCCTCGAACGCGGCGTACTCCATGGGGTGGTCCTCGGTCATGATCGCGAGGTTGTTGCGCTTGTACGAGTGGGGGACGCCGCGGGGCACGGCCCAGCTCACCAGGACGCCGTCGTGCTCGAGGCGGAAGTCCCAGTGGAGCGCGCTCGCGTGGTGCTCCTGGATGACGAATCTCGGAAGTTCGCCGTGGGGCGACGCACCGAGGGGGTTCGCCGGCACCGGCTCAGGAGTGCGGTCAGCGCTCCGCTTGGAGATGTACGCCGACAGCGGTCCGGACTCGGCGTCACGGCCGCCGGCATGGAAGCCGAGCGCAGCCATCGGGTCGCCGATGGTCTCGGCCCGTTCGAGCACTTCGGTGAACTCGAGGTGGCGCAGCCCGGGATCGTCGAGCTCCTCCCATGTGCGCGGAGCGGCGACCGTCGGATGCGGCCGGCCGCGCAGCGAGTAGGGCGCGATCGTCGTCTTGGACCCGTTGTTCTGGCTCCAGTCGATGAGCACCTTGCCGTGCCGCTCGGTCTTCTTCATGCTGCTGACCACGAGGTCCTTGTGGTCGGCCTCGATCGCGCGGGCGAGCTCGTTCGCGAGCGCGGAGGCCTGCTCGGTCGACTGCCCCGGGGGCAGCGCCGTGTACAGGTGGATCCCCTTGCTGCCGCTCGTTACGGGGTAGGGCTCGAGCCCCATGTCGAGCAGGATCTCGCGGGCCCACCCCGCCACCGCGGCGCATTCCGTCAGGCCGGCGCCGGGCCCGGGATCGAGGTCGAGCACGAGCCGGTCGGCCGGACCGCGCCCCCCGCCTGCGTCGAAGCGCCACTGGGGCACGTGCAGCTCGAGGCTCGCCGACTGGGCCAGGTAGACCAGCGTCGGCACGTCGCCCACCAGCGGATACTCCTTGGTGCCCGTGGAGTGGGCGATCGGCATCCGTCGCACCCATGACGGCGCGCCGCGCTCGAGGTCCTTCGCGAAGAAGACCATGCCGGGGTCGTCGTCGGTGCCGACACCGTCGGGCCACCGCTTGCGGGTGACGGGTCGTCCCACGACGTGGGGGATGAGGAGCTCGGCGATGCGCGAGTAGTAGTCGATGACCTCACCCTTGGTGGTGCCGGTCTCGGGGTAGAGCACCTTGTCGAGGTTCGTGATGCGCAGGCGACGGCCGCCGATGCGCACCAGCTGCTCGTCGCCCGCCATGGGCTCAGAGTATCGGCGCGGCGTGACGCAAGGGGTGGCCGCGTGTCGGCGCCCTGGTGTTCACTGGTGGGGTGAGAGCGATCTGGAAGGGTGCACTGACGTTCGGGCTCGTCAACGTGCCGGTGAAGGTGTACTCGGCGACCGAGGATCACGACGTCTCGCTGCACCAGGTGCACAACAAGGACGGCGGGCGCATCCGCTACCAGCGGATCTGCGAGATCGACGGAGAGGTCGTGCCGTATTCCGACATCGACAAGGCGTACGACGACGGCGAGAAGACCGTCGTCCTGACGAAGGAGGACCTCGAGTCGCTGCCGGCGGAGCGCAGCCGCGAGATCGACGTCGTCGAGTTCGTGCCGAGCGAGCAGATCGACCTGCTGACGCTGGACCGCGCGTACTACCTCGAGCCGGATTCTGCCTCTCCCAAGGCCTACGTGCTGCTGCGCAAGACGCTCGAGCAGACCGATCGTACGGCCATCGTCCGCTTCTCCCTTCGGCAGAAGACCCGGCTGGCGGCGCTGCGCGTGCGTGACGACGTGCTGGTGCTGCAGACCCTCCTGTGGTCCGACGAGGTGCGAGAAGCCGCCTTCCCGTCGCTCGACGAGTCGGTGCGCATCTCGGCGAAG
The DNA here is from genome assembly GCF_057656735.1 of Microbacterium sp. Soil_C_42. Taxonomy (NCBI): domain Bacteria; kingdom Bacillati; phylum Actinomycetota; class Actinomycetes; order Micrococcales; family Microbacteriaceae; genus Microbacterium; species Microbacterium sp. Soil_C_42. The sequence continues at coordinate 34,638 of NZ_JBDGJU010000027.1, read as the reverse complement.
GAGCTCGAGCTGTCGGCGTCGCTGGTCGAGAGCTTCTCGAGCGACTTCGATCCCGAGGAGTTCAAGGACGAGTACCAGGAGGAGCTGCGCACGCTCATCGAGGCGAAGCTCGAGAAGGGCGACGCGCTCGACACCTCCGAGACATTCGGCGAGCAGGAGGAAGAGGAGGCCGGCGGCGAGGTCATCGACCTGATGGCTGCGCTCCGCGCCAGCGTCGAGAAGTCCCGGGCAGCTCGCGAGGGCGGCGGATCGAAGGCCTCAGGCGACGAGGATGCCGGGGGTGACGGGAAGTCTGCAGCGAAGGCATCCGCCAAGAAGCCCGCCGCGAAGTCGTCGGCGAAGAAGCCGTCCGCCAAGAAGAAGGCCTCCTGACGGATCGAGCCGCGGCTCGCCGTCCGGTCAGGCCTTGGGGGCGCCGCCCTCGTGGTGGTCGGGACCGCGGTCGAACACCTCGGCGTCGAGGACGAGCGCCTCGGCCTCGCTGTGGTCGGTGACGACATCCTCGCCCGCTGCCGCGGCCTTCTTCGCCTTGCTGCGCTCGCGGAAGTAGTGCCACAGCGTCACGAGCGCCGTGCCGCCGACCGCCGCGAGCAGGATCAGGTCGATGTAGTTCTCGACGAACGTGGCGACCGGCGGGATGAACCCGATGGCGTAGCCGAACATGGTCAGACCGAAGCCCCAGAGCACCGCGCCGATGAAGTTGTAGAGCGTGTACTTCCACTTGTTCATGTGCCCGACGCCCGCCGCGACGGGGGCGAAGGTGCGCACGATCGGGACGAAGCGGGCCAGGATGATGGTCAGTCCGCCGAACCGCTCGAAGAACGCGTTCGTGCGCTCGACGTTCTTGACGCTGAACAGCCCGGACTCCTTCTTCTCGAAGACCGCCGGGCCGCCCTTGTGGCCGATGTAGTAGCCCACCTCTCCGCCGATGAATGCGGCGAGACCGATCAGCAGCGCCACCCACCACACGCTGATGCCGAACACGCCGTGCGGCGCATATGACTGCGGGTGCGACAGCAGGCCCGAGATCACCAGGAGCGTGTCGCCGGGGAGGAGGAACCCGATGAGCAGGCCCGTCTCGGCGAAGACGATGAAGCACACGGCGACGAGCGCCCAGGGGCCCGCCCATTCGATGATGGCGGCCGGATCCAGCCAGGGGATCAAGGCGGTGGGAACAGCGTGCACGATGGGTTTCCCGTCGTCAGTCGGCGGAGGGTGCGAGAGCTCGCGTGCGGAAGGTGGGACTTGAACCCACACGCCCGAAGGCACAGGAACCTAAATCCTGCGTGTCTGCCGATTTCACCACTCCCGCAAGTGGCTCTCAGTCTACTGAGCGGACGGGGGTTCGGCTGTGGGGCTGGCCCCCGGTCCCGGCAGGCGGATCAGCGGCGGATGCCGAACAGGAAGTAGCTCGCGGGACCGATCCAGTTGACAAGGATCGCGGGAATCCACGCGACCTTGGGCCCGCGGACCTCGTCGGCGTCGCGGTGGGCGAGATCCCAGAATGCGAGGAAGGCGAACGCGACCTGCACGATGCCGAGCACGCCGAGTCCCGCCTTCGCCGCCGGGGTCATCTCCGTCTTCGTCATCTTCGTCCCTTCGTCTGTTCCTCCATCCTGCCGCGCCGGCGGCCCGCTCGCATCTGTGGATAACTTTCGGCTGGCTCCGCGGCGAATTGGGAGGATGCAGACGTGACTTCCGCCGCCGCCCCCGTCGCGTCCGTCGTGGCGGAACGCGTGCGCGAACGACTGCGCGCGGAACGGTCGGATCCGACCCGCGACCCCGAGTTCGCGGCCCAGGTCGCCCGCGCAGAGGTGCGCCGCCACAACGACTTCGCCCTCGCGCGCGGCCTCGCGCCCGTCGACGACGAGACGGCCTGTGTACGCGAAGTGCTCGCCGCGGTCTCCGGGTTCGGCCCGCTGCAGGCATACCTCGACGACCCGTCGGTCGAAGAGATCTGGATCAACGCACCTGATCGCATCTTCGTGGCCCGCGGCGGCGTTCCCGAGCGGACGCCGCTCATGCTCACCGACACGGCGGTGCGCGATCTGGTGGAGCGGATGCTGCAGTCCAGCGGGCGACGCGTGGACTTGAGTCAGCCGTTCGTCGACGCGTCGCTGCCCGACGGCTCCCGGCTTCACGTCGTGATCCCGGACATCACCCGCCGGCATTGGGCGGTCAACATCCGCAAGTTCCTGCCCGCGTACCGGGATCTCGGACGCCTCGTCGCGGCAGGCTCGATCGCTCCGGAGGCCGCGACGCTGCTGCGCGACGCGATGATCGCGGGGCAGTCGGTGCTGGTCTCGGGGGCGACGCACGCGGGGAAGACGACACTGCTCGGCGCACTCATCGCCGCGTGCCCACCCGAGCACCGCATCGTGACGGTCGAGGAGACCTTCGAGCTGGCGGTCGCGGCGCCGGACCTCGTCGCGCTGCAGGGCCGGCAGCCGAGCCTCGAGGGAACTGGCGAGGTGACGCTTCGCCGACTTGTGAAGGAGGCGCTGCGCATGCGCCCGGACCGGCTGGTCGTCGGCGAGGTGCGCGACGCTGAAGCGCTCGATCTGCTGCTGGCTCTCAACACCGGCGTTCCCGGTGCCGCCACGATCCACGCCAACTCCGCTCGCGAAGCGCTCGGCAAGCTCGCCGCGCTGCCGTTGCTGGCCGGGCGCAACATCGACGCGAGCTTCGTGCAGCCGGCGGTGGCAGCATCCGTCCATCTCGTCGCGCATTGCCAGCGCGACGCGAGCGGCGCACGACGGGTGGTCGAGATCGTCGCGCCGACGGGAGTCGCGGACGGCGTACTCACCGCGCACACCCTCTACCGGGCGGTCGCCGCGTGACCTTCGTATGGGCGGCGGTGCTCGCTGCCGGGCTGCTGCTGATGCTGTCGCCGTGGGTCTGGCCGGCGGGCTCGCGTCGTCAGAGTGCGCCCCGGCGCGGGCGGATCTCGCGTCTGCTCGAAGACGCGGGGATGCCCCGAGTCTCCGTGCCGTCGATCATCGTTGTCGCGGTGGTGTCCGCTGCGGTGGCGGCAGCGGTGGCGTGGCTCATCGCTCCGGTGGCCGCGCTCGCTCTGGTCGCTGCAGCGGCGGGGGCGCTCGCTCCCTTCGCCTGGTTGCGCTCGCGTCGCTCGAAGCTGCTGCGCACGCGACGCGGACTCTGGCCGGACGTGTGCGATCTGCTCATCGCGTCGGTGCGCGCGGGGATGTCGCTGCCCGATGCCGTCGCGAGCCTCGCAGACTCTGCTCCCGCCGAACTGCGGCCGGCGTTCGCGGCGTTCGCGCGCGACATCGCGGCGTCGGGGCACTTCGACTCGAGCATCCAGCACCTCAAGACGAATCTGGCAGACCCGGTCGCCGACCGCATCGTCGAGACCCTGCGCATGGCCCGCCAGGTGGGCGGCACGGAGCTCACCGCGGTGCTGCGCGCGCTCGCCTCTTCCGTGCGAGCGGACGCGGCGCTGCGGGCCGAGGTCGAATCGCGGCAGTCGTGGATCCGCGGTGCGGCCGTGCTCGGCGTGATCGCCCCGTGGGTGATCCTCGCGATGCTCGCGATGCGTCCGGAGGGCGCCCGCGCATATGGGAGCCCGGGCGGCATCGCGCTCATCCTCGTCGGCGCGGCGGTGTCGCTCGTGGCGTACCGGCTCATGATCCGTCTCGGCCGCCTTCCCGAACCGCGGCGGTGGTTCGGGTGATCCCATTCGCGATGGGCGACGTCGCCTACGCCGTCGTGCTCGGCACCGCCCTCGGTGTCGGGGTGTGCCTGCTGATCTCGCTCGCACCGAGATGGGGCGCGCCCAGCCTGGCGCGGCGGATCGCGCCTTACATCCGCGACGTGACCGATCCGCGGGGCCTCGACGTGACGGGTCCTGCGGTCGGAGGGGCACCGTTCGCGTGGTCGGCGTTCGCGCAGCGGCGCCTCGGCCGGCTGGCAGGAGGTGATGCGGTGCTCACCCGGCGCCTGCATCAGGCCGCGTGGACGCTCGACGCCGCCCGCTTCCGCGGACGGCAGCTGGCCTGGGCGATCGCGGGGCTCGCGGTCGGGGGCGCCGTAGTCGTCGTGCTCGTGCTCGTCGGCCGCGGATCCCCGGTCCTCGGACTGCTTCCGCCGGTCGCCGCCGTTGCTGCGGCGGTCGCTTACGACGCGTGGCTCACGCGCGCGGCGCGGGCACGGGCCGCACGCATCGAGGAGGAGCTGCCGACGGTGCTCGAGTTCCTCGCGCTGTGCCTGTCAGCCGGCGAGGGGATCCTCGACTCGCTGCGTCGTGTCAGCGACGTGGGAGCGGGGGAGCTCACTGCGGAGCTTCGGGGCGTCGTCGTCGCGGTGGGCACCGGCTCATCGCTGTCGGAATCGCTCACTCGCCTGGCCGCAGGCCTCGAGATCCCCGCGCTCACCCGCTCGATCGACCAGCTCGTGGCGGCGATCGAGCGCGGCGCGCCGCTCGCTCACGTTCTCCAGGCGCAGGCGATCGACGCCCGCGAGGACGCGAAGCGCACACTCATCGAGCGCGCGGGCCGGAAGGAGATCTACATGCTCTTCCCCCACAACACCTAAAAAGGATCCTTCACCGCTCCGGCTGGTCGCGCGTGGCGATGGCGGATGCTTCGATCCATGCGACCACGTCTGACTGCCGGTAGACCACGGTCCGCGCTGTGGGCTTGTAGTACCTGGGCCCGCGCCCGCGATCCCGGAGATCCTGCAGCCGCACCTTCGTCATGCCGGGGATGAGCTTGCACACGTCGTCGGGCGAGAGGTAGGGATCGGTCACGGCGTGTGCTTCGGCATGTCGCGGTCGGAGAAGCGGACGGCGAATCGATCGCGAGCCTCGGCGTGGGTGAGGCGGAAGTCTCTGCCACGCGCTGCTCTGCGCTCCCACGCAAGCAGGAGCCACGACAATCGCATTAGCTCGGCCTGAAGGTCGAGCAATTCGGATTCGCCGATGGCACCGCCCAAGAGCCATTCATGGGCGTGGTAGCCGGCCGCGGCGATCGCGCGCTGATCACGCCCTCGTGCGGTGTTCGCCAGCATGTCGAAGCTGGCGAGGATTGCGGTCGCACTCCGCACATCGTTGAGCGGGGGCGAATAGACCTGTCCCCCCTGTCGCTCCGTCCGCGCGCTCGCGACTACCAGTCGTGCGTCGGTGACGGCGGCCAGCGCCCGCTCCGCCAACTCCCGGCGTCGTTGGCCGCGGGCGGATATCTCGCCAAGGAGGAGTGTGAGCGCCCCGCCGATGAATACAGCCGCGACGGTCGCAACCGAGGGGATGAGCCAGGCAGCCGTCGCGTCCGTTAGTTCCACGTCGCACAGTATTGCGCAGATGCGCAATGAATTGACCAGGGATGTCCACGGTCGCGGACGCCCCTCGAGCCCAATGGGCTCAACGGATCCGGGCATCAGAAGCCACGCCGGCGGTGGCACCTGCTCAGGTGGAAAAGCACGGGAGAGAGATACGTATGACTCGCGTGTTCTGAGCACCCCGAGAACTGAAAAACTCAGGCGCGCTCGGCCGTCGCGAGTCGCCGATCCAGCTCCTCGGTGTATGCGTCGCCGATTCTCTTCCCGCGAAGTTCGCCCCGGTGCCATCGCGACAGAATGTATGTGGCAGCGTCGAGTCCCGTCGTCGCCGCGGGGAGAATCTCCGCGTCGTCGATGCGAGTCAGGGCGAAGTTCAGGATGCTCTCCACCTCGTGGCGGTCGCGGTCGTTCACGAGCAGCATGAGTGAATGGATCGCGACCGCAGCTGACGTGCGCGCTGCGAGTCGGTTCTCCCGAGTGTCGAGGCGAGCCCGAAGGAGTGCAGCGAGGCTGTCGAACACTGCGACGAGCGAGGTCCGCTGTTCGCTTCGGAGATTCGCTTTCGAACGGCTGCGCTCCATCAGCCAAGGCGTGACCGTGCCAGCGATGAGCGTCGTCGCCGCACCGATAGCAGCACCTATCAATGCGGCAGTGCCTGAATCCATCCCTCGATACTGCATCCGACCTCCGACACCCGGCTTTCAGCGCCGGCTGCCCGATAAGCTCGCGCTCATGTCTGCCGATCGCGACACCAAGGAGAACTCGGAAGTCGCGAGTCGGTTGATCGACTACGGCTCCGACCTCGTCGGCGCACTCACCGGGAGCGCCATCGGAGCTGCGACCGCTGGGGCGCCGGGTGCCGCCTCCGGAGCTGTGCTTGGTGCGGTCCTAGGGTCAGGGCTTGCCTCGGCCCTGGGCGAGGCGGGTGCGAGGCTCCTGTCCCGACGCGAGAAGACCCGCATCGGCGCGGTGGCAATCCTGGCGCGTCAGAAGCTCCTGGACAGGATCGCCGATGGCGCCGCGCTCCGCGGGGACGATCTGATCCGCGCCCGGATCGACGGCCGCTCACCCGCGGACGAAGTGATCGAGCACGTGCTCCAAGTCGCGCAGCGGTCGTACGAAGAGCGCAAGCTGCCCCACGTCGGCGCGGTCCTCGCGCAGGTGGCTGTGTCCGATTGGCTCGACGAGACCACCGCCCATTGGCTACTCACGACCATCGAGAGGTTGAGCTGGCCAAAGCTCGTCGCATTGTCGCTGATCGCCGACAACGACGACAACGCGCTGCCCGACGCGAAGATTGGCAGCGTGTCCGATTGGTCGCCCTGGTCGGTGCACCACATCTTCACCGAGCTGCAGCACTCTGACATGCTCGCGAGACGCGAGATGCGCACCGCGAAGCACGGGATGCCCGACGCGTCGTCCTACTTCAACGACATGCTCCTCACCGCCGGCGGGAAGCTGCTCTACTGGGCCGGCGACCTCGCGTCGATCTCTGCGAGTGACCGCGACGATCTCCGCTCGATGATCGACGAGAGCCTCGCGCCCAGATCGGATGACTAGAGCATCCCGAATGGGCGGATGTCAGACCCGGTCTCCACAGGGGCAAAAGTGCCGATGTTGCGGCCGCGATTCCATACGGGGAAAGGGGAGGACGTATCGCAGCACCTCCCCGAATGTCAGACCAGCCCAGATGTCAGACCGTCAGACCGCGTGTGCAAAACGCGAGGGACTCGCGGGTGATATCGGCCTCTGATCGTCTAAAAGACACGGCGGCCCTGCAGGCGAGCGAGCTCTGATTCGAAGCGGGATGGGTCGAGGTTGAGGTTGAACCGGACCGGGACTGTGATGGTCTTCGGGATCCCGTCCAGGTCGCCCTTGAACTTGGCGAGGTCGGTGGTCGCCTGGCCGGTCGCTGCTGTGACGACTACCTGCTCGCCCGTGGGGAGCGTGTACAGGTGGTTGCCGAACTTGTCGACTTCCTCTGTGGCCCCGCTGGCGTCGTTGATTGACTTCTCCCACATCGCGGTCATCTGCCTGCGGAGCATCTCGGCCTTCCGGGCAGCCTGGTCGTATCCCTCGAGGACGCCCGTCAGCGGGCTCATGACGCCTTCCCATCCCTTCACGGTCGCGTCGGCGCCTTCGCGGATGACGCCGAACGTGTTCTGCAGCTCCTGCACCATCTCGCCGTACGCGGCGTCGACGAGCGCGACCTTGCTCGGGACACCTGCCCACGCCGCTGCCACGTCCTCGAAGCTCAGGCCCAGCAGATCCGCGATACGGGTGATCTCGCCCTCGTGCTTCTCGTACGCGTCCGCGAGGCGCCGATTCTGCGCCTCCGTCGACCGCCATGCCTCGATGCCGCCCTCTGCCATCTCGCGGAAGTTCTCGGACGCGATCTGCCTGCTGCGCTCCGACTCCTCAGCGATGCCCTGGACGCCGGCGACGATCGCGCCGAGCCCCAGCGCGCCGGCAATGCCCAGCGCAGCTGTGCCGAGGCCGCCGATGCCAGCCACGGCTCCGCCCAGCGTGTCGCCGATGGTGTCGGCGAGGCCAGTGAAGTCGCCGCGTGCGGCGTTCGCGACGCCCTCGCTGAGGTTCTGCCGGATCTCACGGCCGACCTCCGCGGAGCGATCGCCGAGTCGGGCCTGGTTGCGCTCGACGTCGTCGGCGGTGGAGTCAGCGACGCGACGGGCGGACTGGTAAGCGTCGCGGGCGCTCGCGGCGACGTCGTCGGCTGCGGCGTCGGCAGAGCGCGAACCCGATCGGAGGTCATCCTCCATGCGATCGGTGGCGCGGTCGCTATCCTCCGCGACGTCACGCACCGCCTCGGCGATGGCCTCTACGGCCTCTTCGACCTGGTCGACGTCGTCGGGCTCGTTTGATGAGAAATTGATGCTGACAGCGCCGGTCATCGGTGCCTCCGGGGTCAGTGGGTATTGGGGCCGGGCGGGAAAGGGAGCACCCGGCCCCAAAGGGGGTGTGCGCTGCGTGCCGTTGAACGCTGAGAGGAGACTCTCGCTCCGGCCGCGCATCCATTCCCCTGTGGCCCGTTCGGCTGGACGCCGCGAGATCCGGGACCCGGGGTGAGGTTGACGCACACGATCTGTGAGCTATCGCGCGAGGCGCCTTGCGAGGGCGAGCGCGTTCTCGGCGGTCGGATTCGCCGCCCAACGCGCCTGCAGCTCACGAATCGGCATCTGTGCATTCGGGTTGTCGCCCTTGATGAAGCCCTGACGGAGCTCCTCGGCGCCGCGACGATCGCCGCGCTGCTCAAGGTCGCGGGCCATGTTCACGATGATTGCGGCGGCGCGCTCCTCGGCCGTCTGGCCGGGCTCGAAGCCTGTCCAGTGCCGGGGGAATGTGCCGCGGCCGCGGGCTCGCTCGGAGTATTCGATTCCCATGATTGCGTCCTTTCTCAGAATACGGACAGCTGGTTGAGGGGGAGCCAGCCCAGGCCCTGCTGAACCTCTTTCCGCAACCCGCGCGCCTTCTCGATCTCGAGTACCACCTTTGAGGCTTCGGCCCGCGCCCGCACCATGTCATCGGGCCGGAGCGGCATGATGCGTTTGGTTCGGAGGATGTACTCCGCCTGCAGCAGCCGATCGCGTTCCTGCTGCGCGTTGTAGATCTCGTGCTTGAGCTCGACCTGAGCGGTATATGCGGCCTCGGCGGCCTCTTTGGCTCGGCGCCAGGCGGTGACCTTGCGTTCGGCGTCCTTGAACGTCAGAGACGGGCGCCCTGCCCAGTCCTCGACGATCGTGTACCCCTCGGCGACGAGATCCTGCTGCACTTTGACGTGGGCGAACGGCTCACCGAAGATCTCGGCGAGCTCGAGGACGGTGATGGTGTCGTTCTGTCTCATAGGTCCATTCCACCGGCCGCTCGAATTTGTCGTGCATTTCGCACGGGGTGACACTCACGGCAGTAGGTCCGCCGGCGGCCGCGGGGGGCGTTCACGATCTCCCCGCCGCATCGGGCGCACGCGCCAGGCGCGAATGACGTGCGCAGCGCCTCGAACTCGGCGAGCTCGCGCGCGACGCGGTGGCAGGTTTGCGCGAGATCCGGATTGGGCTGCGCCAGCTTCCCGGAAAGCCAGCGCAGCAACTCGACAGCCCGACCCGCCGGATCATCCGCGCTAACCAAGGCGGCGGTCCTGCTCGAGCGCGTCGGCGATCTGGTCGGCTAGTCGCCATGCGTCCGCCTCCGGGAGTACGAGCCTCAGCTGTGTGCCCACGAAGATTGCAACGCCGGGTTCCATGCCGCCTGATGGCGTAGCGAGTCGCGCACGCATTGCGCGGGTCGCGGCGCCCTGTCGCACGTTCTCGGCGTACCGGTCGGCGCGGGCGTCGAACGGACGACCTTGGGGGACATCCCACATCAAAGGGGCCTCCGCTCGTTCTGCGCGCGCCACGCAGGCGAGCCGACCGCGACCTGTCCGTCATCTCGACGGCCGCAGCCACACCACCCCGAAACGAGGTCGGGGCGGCACCGGTGACGAGGGATTTGCTCCGCCACGCGGATGGAACTCGAGCCGCCTCCGAGGTCCGCGTATGCCTCGCTGGTCACGCTGCCGCCTCCTCGGGTCGGAGCGCGTCGCAGAACATGCATGTGCCGTCCGCGACGCGTCGATGCCCGTCTAGGCCGCAGTCGTGCGCACGTCGCGCTGGAGGCTTCCATCCCTCGGCCGCACGACGCGCATCGCCGCACGCTCTGCACGGGCTCGATGTGCCGTGGGGGTGCTTCGGGCAGGTTCGAGGGGGAGGGGTATCGCGGAACGCGACCCCCCCTCCTCCTCTGTTCTCATCCTTCTCCTCTGCAGGCGACTGAGTCGCCTGCGTTCGTGCGACTGAGTCGCCTGCGTTCGGCGCTGAGTCGCCTGCGTTCGCGGGCGAGTGAGTCGCCTGCGTTGATGGATCGCGGGCGAGTGGGTCGCCTGCGATATGAAGTGGGCGAAGCGCGGCGCCCTGTCCGTCCAGAAGCGCGTACCGAGCACTGCGACCACCAGGTGCCGGCCTACCGACGCACCCGACGACACGGGCGTCGACCAGGATCTCGAGCACGCGGCTCGCAGCTCGGTGCCCGGTCGACCCAGACTTGCCGAGCGATTGCGCCAGAGCGTCGCGACCCTTCCAGAACGTGGGGTGCGGGTCGCTATCGAGGGCGGTGAGCGCCATAAACACGTACATGCGGGTCGGCGCGTGGTCGAGCCGGAGACGCTCGGCGGTGACGTACGCCGATGTCGCGAGCCCGGCGCCCATCAGTTGTCACCTCCGACCATTTCCGTGCGGTCACGAACATGGTCGAGGATCTCGATGAGCGCGATCCCAAGGTCGTGCACGACCTCGACGGCGGCGATCAGCTGGAACACCGCGGGTACGTCGCGGCTCGGTGCGAAGCTGCGGGCTGCGATGCTGCGGATGATCTGGCTGCGCAACTCACCGAGATCAGGCGAGTTTGCCGCCTGCACGATCTGCTGGGCGATGTCGAGCGTTTCAGACACGATCCGCCACCTCCCGCAGGCGTCGGAGGGTGGTCGTAGACTGCTCGTAGTCCGCCAAGACTTCCGGGGCCGCCTCACCACTCGTGGGGCGGTTTCTCTTTGGGATCACTCGGCTTCACCGCCCGCCGCGATCAACTCGTCGACCTGTCTCGGGCGACGAAGGGTGCGCACTGGTGCGGACCCTCTGAGCAGCGCCGTGAGCCGGTCGCGCTGGGCTGCAGTGAGTGGTGGGGCTTGCTCGACTACGCGAGTGATGTAGTCCTCGAGGCGAGCGGCGGCGAAGTCTCGCTGCGCATCCTCGATTGCTGAAGTGTCGTCCGGACGACGGCGCTTGAGTGCGCCGAGACGGCCGGCTGCGGCCTGAACGTTGGAGTCCAATGGAAGGGTCCCGTCAAGTAGTCACTTGACGGAAGCTCTCGCGCTCTCACTCTGGGAGCCTCTGAGGCGGGGTGCCGTTCTGCTGCCCCGCGATGCGCGTAATCCACTGTCCGTGTTGCGCCTGCCGGTGGTGGAGTGCCTGCCAGCGGACCCCGGTCGTACGGATCAGGATCTCGAGCGCCTGGTGTCACTCTAGGCGTCCGGGGTGCTAACACCCTTGGTTGCGCATCGGCGTGTCTCTCATCGAAGGGGTGTGGCGATTCGCCACACCCCTTCGCAAGGTGTACTCAGGCCTCGTCGCGGGCCTGGGCCTCGATGTTCGTGGTCATCTTCTCGGTCTCGATGCGGAGCTTCGCCTCGACATAGATCTCGGCAGCGGCGCGTAGAGCATCATGCCGCGTCGTCACGAGGTCGCTCCGGGAGTTGCGTTGAGTGCATGTGCGGCTGTCGCGGCAATCGCGAGCTCGTCCATGTAGGTGCGCAGGTCCTCCGGCGTCAGATGGGTGTGCACCTGGCCCGGCAAGACGGACCACGTGCCCTTCTCGTCATCGATGAAGTGTGTGCCCACGTCCGGAACGAGCGACGCAAGCATGAAACCGAGTTCGGGATCGAGGTTGGGCTCTTCGACGTCGCAGCGTTCGATGCGGTCGGGGAGGCTGGGGTGTACGGTGACGGTTGACATGGTCTCTCCTTCAGTGGGTGGGGTCATCGCCCTCGTCGGGGTTCCAGCCCGGCGAGGGCTTCCTCTTGCCGGCGCTCGCCGTCAAGTCTCGGTGTCGGCGAGGGTTCGCCATCTGATCTGGATCAGCTCGGGGTTGAACGCCGTGCCCGGGCCTGCAGGCAGGATCGTGACGATCATGAGCGCCGACAGGATTGCGCGCCGCCGCTCGACGTCGTAGCGCGCCCAGGCGTCGCGCGCGTGGGCGCCGATGGCATCTTGTGGCAGAACGGGCGGCAGAGCGGCGCTCAGGGCCGTTTCCAGGGCATCGCGGTCGGCGCGGCCCTTGGCTGTGATGCGCGCGAGTTGCTCGGCGTCGATGGATCCGGCTGCGAAGAGGTCAGCTGCGGATGCGAGACGAGCGCTGACTCCCGCGATCGCATCTCGTGCTGCTCGTGCAGCGTCGGGATCGCCGGTCGTGAACAGCTCGGCGGCGTCCTCGCGCTCGAGCCGGCGCAGCAAGATCTCGGTCACGAGCTCGTCGACGGGCGCCTGCAGTCGCCGCACTTTGTGACAGTAGCCGCACGCGTACGCGGCCTTCATCTGCTTGCCAGCCGCGCCCGGCTTCGGCGCCCAAGGCGGGAGGCGTTTCATGCGGCCACCACAGCGGCCACACAGGGCTATCCCGGACAGCAGATGCTGCGCAGGCTTACCGACTCCGGAGTGCGAACGGGTCGGGTCATCGAGCAGCGCCACGATCCTGTCGTGGGTATCTGCGTTGAGGATGGCGGGGTGCAGCTCGGGGTCGAAGTTGCCGACGACGCGGCCGCGGTGTGTGCGCCGCCCGGCGAGTGACGGGCGGCGGATGAGCTGCCGCAACGTGACTGCCTGCCACGGAGCGCCGGCCGGGGTTGGAATCTCTCGGCGCTTGAAGTCCGCGGCGATCGACCGGAGCGACTCTGCGTCGAGGAGCCGGCGTGCGGCCTCGCTGATCACGGCGGCCTCTTCCTCGTCGACGACGTCGCGCCCGCCGACGCGTCGGTAACCGTAGCCGGGGCGCACTGTGAGCCCTCCGCGTGCGGCGCGCTGGTCTGAGGCCGATCGTTGGCGCTCGACCTTGTGCTCAACCTCGGCAGCAGATGCCGCGGCCAGGATGCGCGCGACCATGCGACCTGACGACGTGTTGAGGTCGATCTCGGAAGCGGTGACGGTCAGGAATCGTAGCGGCCGCGCGTCGGCGAGTTCGATCAGAGGCTCAAGGTCGCGCGGCAGCCTATACAGCCGGTCGGTGTGCCAGATAACGACGGTGTCGATGGTTCCAGTGCGCACCAGCTCGAGCACGCGCTCGAAGCCGGGTCGGCGCTTGCCATTCGTTGCGCTCAGGTCGTTGTCGACGACGACCTCGACGACGTCGACGGCACGCGCGTCGGCGAGCTCCTGGCATTCGTCGGTCTGCCGTTGCACGCCGGCGGCGCGCCCGGTCGGGTCGTCGCTGATTCGGGAGTAGATCACGGCTGCCATGTGGAGAGTGTATATCCGATGCTCTGGCCGCTCGTCTTCCTGATCCTCCCGCTCAGCGTGCTGTTCGCGGTGTTCCCGGGGATCTTCATGCTTCGACTCGGACTCGGCTGACGGCCGGAAGGGGAAATGATGAAAGCACGGATGCTGCGCCTCACGGCTCGTCTTCGCACCACCGCGCGCGACCTCGCAGACGACGAGAGGGGCGACGTCCCCGGGTGGGTCCTCATCACGCTGATGACCGCGGGGCTCGTCGTCGTGATCTGGGCGATGGCCGGGCCCGCCTTGGCCGACCTGTTCGAGCAGGCGATCAGCCGCGTCTCCGGGCTCTGACGCCTTGCGTGCCGGCCTGGTCCGCGCGCTGGCGGGCCTGCGCGCCCGACTCGGCGCTGACCTGCGCGACGACGCCGGAGCGAGCCCCGTCGAGTTCGTCCTCGTCGGCACGTTGCTCACGGTGCTCACCCTCGGTGTGCTGCAGTTCGGCCTCGCCGTGTATGTCCGCAACGTCGTGCACGACGCGGCCGTCGAGGGGGCCTATCACGCGTCCCTCGCCGACATGACGCTCGCCGACGGCGCGCAGCGCACGCGCGACATCGTGGGTCGCACGATCGGTGCCGAATATGCGACGGACGTCAGAGTCCAGGAGACGGCGGCGCTCGGCCAGCGGACCGTCGAGGTGCGAGTCCAGGCGACCCTGCCCCTCGTGGGCCTGCTCGGTGCGCCGCGCGGATTGGAGGTGACGGCGCATGCGCCGGTCGAAACGTTCGACTGACAGCGTCGCGGCGGATCCGCTCGCAGACGACCGCGGCTCCGCGGCGCTCGAGTTCATCCTCGTCGGGCTCCTCCTCCTGGTGCCCCTCGTCTACGTGGTCGTGGCGCTCGGCCTCATCCAGGGGCAGAGCCTCGGTGCCGAGGCCGCCGCACGTCACATCGCGCGTGCTGTCTCGACCGCGAGCGACGTGGACGACGCGCGCGCCCGGGCTGACGCGGTGCTCGCTGCGGTGTCGGAGGAGTACGGCCTCGATGACGTCGGCCTCTCCATCGACTGCACGCCATCGGGCGCCGCCTGTCCGCGGGCGGGTGCGACTCTGCACGTGCGCGTCCACACGACAGTCACGCTGCCGCTCGTACCTCCGGTGCTCGACCTCGACCGTATCGCCGCCGTCCCGATCGAGGCGTCGTCCGCGCACAAGGTCTCGCGCTTCTGGAGCGAGCGGTGATCGCTCAGGTGACGCGCGCGTTCGCGCGGAGAACCACGGCGTCCGACCCCGACGACGAGGGCAGCGTTCTCATCCTCACCCTCGGCTACGCCGTGCTCGCGATCGCGGTGATCCTCGTCTGCACGGCCGCGACGAGCCTGTATCTCGCGCAGAAGCAGCTCGACGCCGTGGCGGATGCGGCGGCTCTGGCTGCGGCGGACGGCTTCGACCTCTCGGTGGTCGACGGCGAGCCCGTCGCCACGCTCACCGACGCCGGCGTGCGTCGGGGAGCCGAGGCGATGATGGGAGCCCTCGACCCCGATGCGCGACTCATCTCGGCTTCGACCCCGGACGGAGTCTCCGCACGGGTGACGGTCGCTGGGCAGTGGCATCCGCCCATCGTCACCGTGTTCGTGCCCGACGGCGTCGCCCTCGAGTCCACCGCCACGAGCCGCACGGCGCTGCGCTGACGAGGGGTAGCGCGGGTGCTACCCCTCGGAGGTCGCCGTCGCGCGGGCGGCGAGCGCCACCGCCTCCATGCGCGAGTGCACGCCGAGCTTGCCGAGCAGGTTCTGCATGTGCGCGCCGACCGTCTTGATGCTGATGCCCATCTCGGTGGCGACCTGCTTCTGCGACATCCCGTCGGTGGTGAGCGCGAGCACCTGTCTCTCACGCGGGGTCAGCGACGAGAGCCGCCGGAGGTCCGCGGTCGCGCCGCGCGCCGGCCTGGTTCGCTCGATCAGCCGTCTCACCCGTGCGAGGAACTCCTCGGCGTCCATGGACTCGGCAGCGTAGTCGTCGGCGCCCACGAGGAGCCCGGCGACGACGTCGGCCGGCGTCGTCCGGTCCGCCGACACGAGCACCGCAGGCAGCTCCGGTCCGTAGCGATCTCGAAGCTCCCGCAAGAACCCGCAGCCGCCGTCCTCGACCTCGAGGATCGCCACCTCGGGCGCCACGCCGTTCAGCTGTGCGGCGGCCTGCGTCACCGTCGCGAATGCCACCGCGGACAGCCCCAGCCGGCCCAGCAGCGTGACGTATTCGGCCCTGACGTGGTCACCAGCGACCACGAGTGCGAATGACTCTTCCGTGCTCACGATTCCTCCCCGAATCGCGCGCCTCCCGCCTGAGACTGACGACCTAGGGAGTTCCCCGGAACCCCATCCGCACTTCTCCCGATGGTCGCGTCCCCACGCGGTTCATAGCCTAGGGCCAGCAATGGCCTGGGGAAAGGGGAGGACCATGTCTCAGCAGAAGCGGCGGCGCTCGATCGCCGCGGCAGTCACGGGCTGTCTGGTGGCGGCCTTCGTTCTGGGGGGAGCCTCCGCAGCCACCGCGGCGGACGGCCCGTGGGTGATCGACGGGGTCGTCGTGCCCGATGTCACGGATCCCGCGATGGAATCTATCGAGGACGAATTCGGCAACGTGAAGGAGCTTGGACCCGTCAACTCCAACACGACGAAGATCGCGGTCATCCACAACGACGGCTTGCCGACG
Source organism: Microbacterium sp. Soil_C_42 (assembly GCF_057656735.1). Classification (NCBI taxonomy): domain Bacteria; kingdom Bacillati; phylum Actinomycetota; class Actinomycetes; order Micrococcales; family Microbacteriaceae; genus Microbacterium; species Microbacterium sp. Soil_C_42. Next base: position 18,596 of record NZ_JBDGJU010000027.1, on the reverse strand, counting down.
CTCGACCTCACCAACCCGAACGCCCAGGTCGACCTGCGGCGTGCGTGGGTCGACGCGGAGAAGGATGCGGTGGGCGACGACTGGCTCTACTTCGCGTGGGAGCGCGACTCGGCCAACGGCAGCGGCTTCATCGCCTTCGAGTTCATGCAGAACGACGTGCCGGCCGGATGCGCCTACGAGACGGCGACCGACGATCAGCTGATCGCGAACTGCAATCCGTGGGCGAATCGTCAAGGCGGATCCGCGGGACCGCCGGTCGTGCCCGGCGACTTCATGATCCTCTGGGACCAGCAAGGCGGGAGCACCGCCCTGTCGCTGCGCATCTGGAGCGGAACAGCGCCGAATCTGACGCTCGGAGCTGCGATCCCACTCAACGCGACGGTATCGCAGGCCGCGTACAGTCCGGACAGATTCAAGGGCGAGGCGGCCATCAACCTGACGGACACCGTGTTCGGCGGGGTGCAGCAATGCCTCACGATCGCGAACGTCATCCCGAGCACAGTGACGGGCAACTCCGACACGGCCGACTACAAGGACACGATCCTGGCACCCGCGCCCGAGTTCGGCAGCTGCGAATCGACGACGGAGACCACACCTCAGACCGCCGCCGGCGCAACCATCCCCGGCTCGGGGATCTCGATCGGCACTGGGGTCGTCGGCGTCAAGGACTCCGCCGTCGTGAACATCACCGGAGGGACGACCGCCGTGGGCGGTTCGGTGCAGTTCCATCTCTGCAAGGTGGACGCACCAGGACTGTGCGTGGAGGGTGGAACCGACGTCGGGTCGGCCAACCTCACCGGCGCGACCTATCCGGTGACGGTCGAGTCGCCCACCGCGTGGGTGACGGCCGCCGGTCGCTACTGCTGGAGGGCGGAGTACACGCCGGTCCCAGGCAGTGGGGTCACGGGTTCGAGTGATGCGCGGGCGACGGAGTGCTTCACCGTGAATCCGGTGGCATCGACGCTCACCACCCAGGCGAGCGCGGGCGTCGTGCTCGGCGGCACAGTCAAGGACACGGCGACACTCGGCGGGACCACCGCCCAGCCGCTCGACCCCGTCATCCGCACAGGAGTCCAGCCGGCCCCGGGTGCACCCGCGGGGGGAACGATCACCTTCTCGCTGTACGGACCGAGCACCACCGGCTGCGGCCCGCTCGTGCAGACGACGACCGCGGTGAATGTGAGCGGCAACGGCGACTACGAGTCGCCGACGGTGACACCGACCGCCGCGGGCACGTACCACTGGGTTGCCGTATACAGCGGGAGCTCACCGAACACCCTCGGCAAGACCCACAACGCCACGTGCACCGACGGCAACGAAGATGTCGTGGTCAGCACGGTGCAGGCGAGGATGTCGACCGCGCAGCGGTGGTATCCGAACGATTCGGCGACGATCTCGGCCTCGGCCGGTGGGCCTCTTGCCGGGACGGTGACGTTCACGCTGTATCCCTCGACCGACTGCTCGGGCACGCCGGTGTTCCCGGCAGTGAACCAGGGGGTCTCGGGCGCGTCGCCGCAGACGGTGGGGACCAACAACACCACCGTCGCCGTCACCACCGGCGGGCCGTTCTCCTGGAAGGTGAGTTACGACAGCACCAACCCGGCGCAGGATGACATCCTCCCGAGCTGCCACGAGACGTCGTCGCTGGTCATCACGAACGGAGGAACGGTCCCACCGCTGCCATGACTGGGAGGTGAAGCCCGCTCATAAGGACTGGTCCGTCCGCCGGAGGCGGGACCGACCGGCGGTGGACGAAGCGGCGACGGCACCGGTGCCCGTCGCCGCTTCGCCGCGCCCGCCGAGACGGACGGGTGTATCCCGCATCCCGGCGTCCGTTGCGGTCGCGCCGGATCGGTGCCCAGGCGCCTCGACCGGAAAGGAGGAGAATGATCGCCGCCTTCGTCAACGTCGGCAGGAGCGCTACCAGCCGTGCGTGTTGAACCACTCTGCGCGGCGCCGGGTCTCGGCATCCGTCTCTGCGGCGTCGGCGGTGTCGTGTGTCACGAGCCTGCTCGCGTCGTCGAGCGCGATGAACCGGAGACACACCGAGCACACCGCGCGGCCGCCGGGGAAGCCGTCGGCGAGGGGTGCGGCGGGGACGCCCGGCTCGCCGGAGCCGGAGCAATGCGTGGGATCCGCCCCGGCATCGGACCACATGATCGTGCGGTGGCGGTGCAGTCCCGCGTGCCTGAGGGGGCGCGTGCAGCGCCGCCCGTCGTTGCGGCTGCGGCAGAACGTCACGACCTCGCTCACGCGCGGGTCCGGGGTACGTAGCGTGGCACCCACCGCACGAAGGCGAGCGCGCCGACGAGGCCGATCGCGCCCATGATCCCCGTCGCGACGGAAAGGGAGGCGACCGCGGCGATGCCCGATACGAGCAGCGGTGCGACCGCGCCGCCCGCGTCGGTGAGGGTTCGCCACGAGCCGAGGAAGGACGCAGGGTCGGCCTTCGGCGCGACGTCGGCGCCGAGGGTCAGCAGGATGCCGCTCGACAGGCCGTTGCCGACGCCCAGCACCGCCGCGAACATGGCGAACCACATGGCGGCCTGGGGGAGGTCGTGCGTGAACGCGAGTGCGACGAAGCCCGCCCCCATCAGGATCATGGCCGGCAGGGCGGCCCACAGCCGGCCGAAGCGGTCCATGACCTGGCCGCTCGCGTAGAAGAGCGCGAAGTCGATCGCACCCGAGATGCCGACCACGAGGGCGATCGTCTGCGCGTCGAGGCCGATCGACACACCCCACAGCGGAAGCACGACCTGGCGAGCCGAACGAATGGCGGACAGGGATGCCGCGGCCAGGCCGAGCGTCGACAGCACACGGCGGTGCCGCCACATCGTGCGGATCACGCCGGTTCCGGGACCGATGCCGGAGGACTCCCTCCGCGGAAGGCGGATGGAACCGGTGACCGGCTCACCCGTGTCTTCGGTGTCGACGGAAGCGTCGCGCGCCGCCTGCTCCTGCGGCGTGAGGAATTGCTTCTCGGGGTCGGGGCCGAGGAGCACGAGGAGCACCGTGGCCACGAGGCATCCGCCGAAGAACCAGATCGTGGCGTGCTCGTCGCCGAACAGCGCGAGAAGGCCGGCCGCGACGAACGGTCCGACGAACATGCCGAGGCGGAACGTGCCGCCCAGCAGCGACAGCGCGCGAGCGCGGAACGACAGCGGCACACGTGTGGTCATGAACGAATGGCGGGCCAAGCCGAAGGCCGCGGCGCAGAAGCCGATGAGGAAGACCGCGAGGGCGAAGATGCCGAGCGACGGCGCAAGCGCCATGCCCACCACACCGCCGAGGGACACGACTCCGGCGATCACCATCGTCAGTCGCTCGCCGACGCGGGCGACCGCCCAGCCGGCGGGGATGTTGCCGCAGAGCTGCCCCACGACCAGCGCGGAGGCGACGAGGGCGGCGGTGGCGACATCCGCTCCGAGCTGTGCCGCGATGACGGGGATCAGCGGGATGACGGCCCCCTCGCCGAGTGCGAACAGCACAGTGGGGCCGTAGACCATCGGCCCGAACCGCCACAGCACGTCACGGGCGGTGGGGGAGCCTGTGTGATCGGTCATCGCTTCCACGTTAGTCTGGAGTGTCATGCTCGACTTCGATCCCTCCGCCGACATCCAGGCCCTGCGTTCCACGTTCGCCGACATCAAGGCCGTGGTCGACGTCGAGGCGCTCAACGCCGACATCGCCCGACTCAGCGAGGAGGCCGGCGCCCCCAACCTGTGGGATGACGTCGAGAAGGCGCAGAAGGTCACCAGCGCCCTCAGCCACCGCCAGGCAGAGCTCAAGCGCATCACAGACGTCGAGCAGCGCCTCGACGATCTCGATGTGCTCGTCGAGCTCGCCAACGAGATGGACGACGAGGACTCCGCCGAAGAGGCGCGCCACGAGATCGCGGAACTCGAGGACATCGTCAGCCAGCTCGAGGTGCAGACGCTCCTCGACGGCGAGTACGACGAGCGCTCCGCGGTCGTGACGATCCGCTCGGGCGCGGGCGGCGACGACGCGACCGACTTCGCCGAGATGCTGCTGCGCATGTACCTGCGCTGGGCCGAGCGTCACAAATACTCCGTCAAGGTCATGGACACCTCCTACGCGGAGGGAGCCGGCATCAAGTCGGCGACGTTCGAGATCGACGCCCCGTACGCCTACGGCACGCTGTCGGTCGAGGCCGGCACGCACCGCCTCGCACGCATCAGCCCCTTCGGCTCCGCCGACAAACGGCAGACCTCGTTCGCCGCGGTCGAGGTCATCCCGGTGATGGAGGAAGCGGTCGAGGTCGACATCCCCGAGAACGATCTGCGCGTCGACGTCTTCCGCTCCTCGGGCCCCGGCGGACAGTCCGTCAACACGACGGACTCGGCGGTGCGCCTCACGCACATCCCGACCGGCATCGTCGTGTCGATGCAGAACGAGAAGTCGCAGATCCAGAACCGCGCCGCGGCGATGCGCGTGCTCCAGACCCGACTGCTCCTGCTCAAGCGCGAGGAAGAGGCGGCGAAGAAGAAGGAGCTCGCGGGCACGATCACGGCGAGCTGGGGCGACCAGATGCGCTCGTACTTCCTGTACGGCCAGCAGCTCGTCAAGGATCTCCGCACCGGCCACGAGGTGGGCAACCCGGCCATCGTCTTCGACGGCGACCTGGACGGCTTCATCTCCGCCGGCATCCGCTGGCGCAAGCGCAAGGACGACGACGACTGATCCAGCCCGCACTCGGCGAACCGATGCGCAAACGATGAGTGTCGCTGGAGCGGGGCCGGTGGCGTCCGCATAGGCTCGTTAGGCCATGATCCGGTTCGAAAACGTCACGAAGCGCTTTCGCGGCACTTCCAAGCCCGCTCTGAGCGATGTCGATTTCGAGGTGCTGCGCGGGGAGTTCGTCTTCCTCGTCGGCGCGTCGGGCTCCGGCAAGTCGTCCTGCCTCCGTCTGATCCTCCGAGAGGAGACGCCGTCCGAAGGGCGTGTGGTCGTCCTCGGTCGTGACCTGCGTACGCTGTCGAACCGCAAGGTTCCGTACTTCCGGCGCCATGTGGGGGCGGTCTTCCAGGACTTCCGGCTGCTGCCGACCAAGACCGTGTTCCAGAACGTCGCGTTCACGCTGCAGGTCATCGGATCATCGCGGGGCTTCATCCAGCAGGCGGTCCCCGAGGTGCTCGCGCTCGTCGGACTCGCCGGCAAGGAGAAGAGGTTCCCGCACGAGCTGTCGGGCGGTGAGCAGCAGCGCGTCGCGATCGCCCGTGCGCTGGTGAATCGGCCCCAGATCCTGCTCGCCGACGAGCCGACCGGAAACCTCGACCCGGCGACATCCATCGACATCATGCAGCTGCTCGCGCGCATCAACGCGGGCGGCACCACTGTCGTGATGGCCACGCATGAGGCGGGCTTCGTCGACCAGATGCAGCGCCGTGTCATCGAGTTGCGCCACGGCGAGATCATCCGCGACGAGCGCCACGGTGGCTACGGCGACCGGTCGAGCCTGCCGAGCCTCGCCCCGGAGCCGGAGCGCGGCGCCGCCGCGGTCGCCGCCCTCACCGCGGTGCTCGAGGTGCAGCGCGAGGCCGCGATCGCGGCCGCTGCAGGCCTCGATCCGACGGCTGTGCAGGATGACGAGGAGCTCGTCGGCGTGGAACCGGATGCCGTGTCGCCGGCCGCCGGCGTCGCGGCCGCTGCGGCCGCCGCAGCCGCGGCGGTCGCCGTCACGGCCGCAGAGGCCCAGCAGGCGGAGGGTCTTGCACAGGCCCTCGAGGAGCCGGTCGTCGAACACGCGCCCGCGGCCGAGGCATCCGCCCCCGCGAAGCCCACGCACACCCAGCCGATCCCGCTCGTCGACGCCGTCGAGCTGCAGGTCGAGGAGCTCGGGCTTGCCGACCGGCTCGGCCTCGGCGCCACCGATCCCGACGACGAAGTGGGGCCCACCTCATGAGGTTCGGACTCATCATGTCGGAGGCTTTCACGGGCCTCCGGCGCAACGTCTCGATGGTCGTCTCGGTGGTGCTGGTCACCTTCGTGTCGCTCACGTTCGTCGGCGCGGCGATCCTCATGCAGATGCAGATCGGCACGATGCGCGACTTCTGGGTCGAGCGCGCGCAGGTCGCGGTCTACATGTGCACCAGCATCTCGACGCCCGCGACCTGCTCGAACGGCGAGGCGTCGCCCGAGCAGGTCGAAGAGGTGCGCGCGAAGCTCGAGGGCAGCGCGCTGGCGCCTCTCATTCGCGACCTGACGTTCCTCGACCACCAGCAGGCGTACGACGAGCTGCTGCAGATCGCCGGCGAAGAGAACGCGAGCGTGATCACGCCCGATCAGGTCAACGAGACGTTCCGCATCACGCTGGTCGACCCCGAGCAGTCGGACGTCATCATCGAGGCCTTCAGCGGCATGCAGGGGGTCGAACTGGTCAAAGACCAGATGCAGTACCTCGATCCGTTGTTCTCCGCCCTGACCATAGCCACCTACATCGCGGTCGGCATCGCCGTGCTCATGCTGATCGCCGCAGTGCTGCTGATCGCGACGACCATCCGCCTCTCCGCCTTCGCGCGAAGGCGGGAGCTGGGGATCATGCGCCTGGTCGGGGCATCCAATCGCTTCATCCAGACGCCGTTCATCCTCGAGGGCGTGATCGCGGCGCTGCTCGGATCCGTCCTGGCCAGCGCCGCCGTGATCGCCGGCGTGCATTTCGGCGTCAACAACTACCTGCGCAACCGCGTCGACTTCGTCACGACCTGGGTCGGAATGGCGGACGCGTGGCTCGTGGTGCCCGTGCTGATCCTGGTCGGTGTGGTGCTCGCTGCGCTGTCGGCGAGCTTCGCGATCCGCAGGTGGCTGCGCGCGTGATCGTCCACCCCGTCGCGGGGGTAGACTGACAGGCTGCCGTCCGACGTTTCGGCATCAGCGAGGAGACATCATGCCCAGGGAACGCGGGGAGAAGGTCGTGGCGACCAATCGTCGCGCGCGCCACGAGTACGCGATCGAGAAGACGTACGAGGCGGGCCTCGTGCTGACCGGCACCGAGGTGAAGTCGCTGCGCGAAGGCCGTGCGAACCTCTCGGACGGCTACGCGTACATCGACAACGGCGAGGCGTACCTGGACGCGGTGCACATCCCCGAGTACTCGCAGGGTCACTGGACGAATCACTCGTCGAAGCGCACGCGCAAGCTGCTCCTGCACAAGGAGGAGATCGTCAAGCTCTCGCACGCGATCTCGGCAGGCGGCTACACGCTCATCCCTTTGAAGCTGTACTTCTCGGACGGCCGTGCCAAGGTCGAGATCGCGGTGGCCAAGGGCAAGCGTGAGTTCGAGAAGCGTCAGACGATCCGCGAGCGCGAAGACAAGCGCGAGGCGGAGCGCGCGATGCGCTCCCGCAACCGCCTCGGCGAGTAGCGCCTCAGCTCACGGCTTCCGCAGCATCCGCGCCGTGCGCGGCGCTGTCGCTGAACGCCGTCTTCGGGACGAAGCACAGCAGCACCGCGGCGGCGAGCGCGGTCATGCCGCACACCACCCACACCGTGACGTAGCCCGAGAACGATCCCGCAGTGCCCTCGGTCGTCGCACCGGTCGCGCCGTGCAGCAGCGCGATGCCGAACACGCACGAGGCGATCGCACCGCCGACGGTCTTCACCGAGTTCGTGAGACCCGTCGCGACACCGGTCTGAGTGGGCGGCGCGGCGGATGCCGCCGCCGCCGGCAGCGCCGCGACGAGGGCTCCCGATCCGAGGCCCACGATCACCATGTTCACGATGACCTGCGAGTAGGTGTCGTGGAACGGCAGGAACATGAGGAACCCGATGCCGACGAGCGTCGCCGCCCCGATGAGAGCCAGACGGGGCGCGGTGAGCCGGGCGATGAGCGGGAACAGCAGCGCTCCCGTGATCATCGCGATGAGGTAGACGCCGATGATGAGCGAGGTCTGGAAGCCGGTCGTGCCCAGGCCGTATCCGTACACGGCCGGGTCGGTGCGGGCGAAGGTCGACAGCGGAGCCTGCGCGCCGAGCACGCTCACCCCGAACAGTCCGGCCGTGAGGAAGACGGGCCCGAGGGCGGGGGAGCGGAACATCCGCACATCGATGAGCGGATCGTCGTGCCGCAGCTCCCACAGCACGAAGGGCACCACGAGGAGCACGCCGAGAACCGTGACGAGCCAGGCGATCGGATCAGCCGGGCCGTTGAGGCGGAGCAGGCTGAGGCCTCCGGTGAAGGCGACGAGTGCGAGCGAGATGAGCACCAGGCCGACGTTGTCGAGGCGGCCGCCGGTGGGCTCGGGCGACTCCTTGACTCCGAACAGGATCACGAAGAAGCACACGACGACGAGCAGAGCGGGCACGAGCAGCACGATCCACAGCGGCAGGCTGTCGATGAGCATGCCGCCCACGAGGGCGCCGGTGATGGCGCCGGTCTCGAGCGCCGCCACGAGGAATCCGGCGGCTCGCGCCGTGATGGTCGCCCGGCCCTCCATGCGCCGAGAGCGCGACCAGATCAGCGCGATCTCCAGAGGCAGCCACACGACGTAGAACCCCTGGATGGCCCACGCCGCGAGGAAGACGCCGAACGAGTCGGTGAACGGCAGGACGAGGGATGCTGCGGCCGTGATCGCCGTCGAGATCACCAGCATCCGCTTGTGCCCGATCATGTCGCCGAGCTTCGCGAATGCGGGGACGACGAGCGCCGAGAGCATGAGCTGCGTGCCCTCGAGCCAATTGACGTCGGCGTCGTGCACTCCGAGGTGACGGGCGATGTCGGTGAGCATGGGCGTGTAGAAGCCCTGGATCACACCGCTCGTGAACTCGACGAACGCGAGGAAGCCGACGACTCCCGCGAGCGCGCCGATGGTGACGCGTGAGGACACGGCGCTGCGCGTCATCGGTGCTCCTTCGCTCGGGCCCCAGACCCGGTCACTGTTGCGCACCGCCGCAGGCATGCCGAAGGCGGGCGCGAATCACTCTAGGCGTTGGAGGAGGGTGCGATGGAACAGCTCGCCCCGTTCGAGCGCCGCGATCGCGACACGCTCGTCGACGCCGTGGATCGACGCGCGCTGCGCCTTGCTCATCTCGAGTGGGGCGAAGCGGTAGACCGCCGGCGAGAAGCGGTGGAAATGCCGCGAGTCTGTGGCCGCCATCATCACGTACGGCACGGTCGCTGCGCCCGGGTGCGACACCTTCACCGCGTCCGTGATGAGCGCGAACTGCGCGTTCTCCGTCGACGACTCCGGGGACGGTCCGTCGCCCTCGAGCACCTCGACCTTCACATGCCGGTCGGCGATCCGCTTGCGGACCCGCTTCACGGTGCTCGCGACCGACTCGCCCAGTGCGATGCGCAGGTTGAGCGTCGCCGTCGCCTGCGAGGGGAGGACGTTCGCGGCCGTTCCGCCGGACTGCATGGTGGCGGCGACGGTCGTGCGCACGAGCGCCGCGGGCTCGCCGCCCATCGCGGTGAAGGCGCGCGCGGTGAGCCACGGTGCCCTCGACAGCAGCCGATACAGTGCGCGAGGGATGCCGCCCGTCCGGGTCGCGAAGAGCTCGAGCATGCGCGTGACCGCCGCCGGCGTGCGTGCAGGGAACGTCTCGGGGGACAGTCGCTCGACGGCGCGCGCGATGCGCCGGACGGCGGTGCGGGCGGGAGGAGCGGACGCGTGCCCGCCCTCGCCGCGGGCGCTCAGACGGAGCGTCAGCACGCCCTTCTCGCCCACGCCCACCATGGCGGCCGTGCCGCGGACGAAGGGCAGCGGCGCGTCCACGACGGCGCCTCCTTCGTCGAGCACGAGCCATGGCTCGACGCCGCGATCCCGGAGCGTCTCGGCGATGATGCGAGCCGCGCCACCGAAAGTCTCCTCGTCGCCCCCGAACGACAGGTACACGTCGCGCGCCGGCGTGAACCCCGACGAGAGGAGGTTCTCGACGGCATCCATCACGACGACGAGCGGTCCCTTGTCGTCGAGCGCGCCGCGGCCGTACACCCAGCCACGATCGATGCGCCCCTCGAACGGCGGGTGGGTCCAGGCGTCGCTCTCGTCGACCGGGACGACGTCGAAGTGCGCCATCAACACCGTCGGCTGCTCTTCGGCGCGCCCGCGCCACCGGTACAGGATCCCCAGCTCGCCGATGCGCTCGCGCTCCAGGTGCTCGTGGATGAGCGGGTAGAGCTCGACGAGCACGTCGGCGAACGCATCGAACGGCCCCTGCCCGCGTTCAGCGCGCTCCGCCGAGACGGTGGGCAGCTGGATCATGCGCGACAGGCGTTCGGCGATGCCCGCGCGGGGCACGACGTCGGCAGAGCTCATCGGGCGGCGAACCGGGCCTCGACGGCTGCCGAGATCACGATGTCCTCGGGCTGGAGCTGCACAGCAGGCCCCCCGCCCGCAGCGTCCGAGGCGAACGACGCCTTCGCCATGAGCATGCGGGGCGCCGGTGCCGTCTCGGGGCGGCTCTGCTGCGTCAGCAGTCCCACGTCAGCGAGCTCGACGGCGGTGACGTCGGCGAGGCCGAGCGCCCCGGCGTACGCGCTCGCTCGCCCGACGGCCACTCCCACGGCCTGCGTGGCGACTTCCCGTTCCACGGATGCCTTCGTCTCGGGGGTGAGCTTCCACTCGATCCAGCCCAGCTGCACGCCCTCGCGCTCGGCGACCTCGCCGGCCCACCACGACAGCACCGCGAAGTCGCTGAACGTGACGGAGAAGTCCACGGTCGCATAGTGCACCGGTGCCAGGCGCTTGCCCTCGTTGTTCCAGGGGCGCTCGGACCACACCGACACGCGTTGGCTCGTCCACTCGGTGACGGTGCCCGCGGACTTCCGCAAGGTGAGGTCGCCGCGCACCGGCTCGGTGAGCGCGGCCATGCGCTCCACGACGGCGCCGCGCTCGGGTCCTTCGGCGCGGATGGTCAGGTGCGCGATCGCGCGCTCGGGGGCGATGCGGGTCTCGTGCTCCCCGCGAACCGTGATGACGACGTCGCTCATCCTCAGACCCTAACCCGCGACCGGTGGGTCAATCGGGGAAGATCTGCCCGACCGGGAGGCGCTTCTCGGCCTGGAACGCATCCTCGGTGCGTCCGTGCGCCCAGTACGCCGACAGTGACAGATCGGCCCGCGCGACGCCGCGGTCGAGCAGGAGCGGCCGCAGCGACTTCATCGCACCGCGCTCACCATGTGCGAAGACCTGCACGCGGCCGGCCGGCCAGGCCGCAGCATCCACTGCCGCGACGAGCCGGGCGCCGGGAGCGCCGTGCTCCTCGTCGATCCACTGGGCGACGGCGCCTGACGGCACCTCGATCCGGTGCGCAGCCGAACGCGTCTCGATGATCGTCGTCACCGCGGCTTCGGCGGGCAGTGCCTCGAGCGCGGACCAGATCGCAGGGATCGCCGACTCGTCGCCGATCAGCACGTGGTGATCCGCGGTGAGGTCGGGGGAGTACCCCGCTCCGGGGGACGACATCGTCAGCCGATCACCGGGCTTCGCCTTCGCCGCCCACGGCCCGGCGATGCCGGTGTCTCCGTGCACGACGAAGTCGATCTCGATGGTGCGGGCCGTCGCGTCCACACGCCGGATCGTGTAGGTGCGGATCGTCGGAAGCTCCTCGAACGGCACCTTCTCGCGCAGCGTGGCGAGATCGTACGGCGGCTCGAGGGCGCTGCCCACGGGCGGGAAGTACAGCTTCGCGTACTTGTCGGTCTCGGGCCGGTCGGCGAAGTCGGCGAACTCGTCGCCCGCCAGCGTCACCCGCACGAGGTCGGGCGAGAGCCAGGTGCTCCCGGTCACGAAGAGGGTGGTCTGCGGGCGCGCGGCACGAGGTGAGGTCACCCTTACATGCTAGAGAACGGATGCTGCGAGCCGGCTTCGCGTCCGGGAATGGCGGGGACGCAGCATCCGTTGTATTCTGATGTGCTCGGATGCTTCGGCGCCCGATTGTTGGCAACTCCACAGTGTGACAGCGGCCCTTCGCGAGAAGGACACCTCGAAAGAGGAAACGGGGATGATCGGTTTCGACATCGCCTGTGAATCTGCGTGAAGCGGGCCGAGGATGCAGGGTTATCTCGTAAACGCTCCTTGCAAACCAATAACTGCCGAAAAGAAGCAGTCCGCGTTCGCCCTCGCTGCCTGAGCAGCGAGCCCGACGCCGTCAATCCGTGACTGATCCCGTCACGGGTATTGGCGTCATCTAGGGATCTTGCTGCGTGACGTCGCCTGAGCGTCACGCGGGACTCTTTCAGGATGGGCTCGTCGACTTAGGTGTCTGTGACAAAGGTCGGAGCCGAGTAGAACGATTTCACAGACTGCGCCCGGAGAAACCGCAGTTACCCAGCGATGGACGGGGGTTCGATTCCCCCCATCTCCACGAACCGCTGTCACAGAAGAGGGTCAGAAACCCGCGGAATCACGCGGATTTCTGGCCTTTTTCGTTTCGTTGGCTCCGGCGCTGAGTCGCGATTTGCCCACAATTTGCCCACACTTTCGGGGCTCGACCTCGGATCTGCCCACAACTCATACCTGAATGATCCGGCTGACATCAGCCGCGAGCGCACCCTGATTGAGTCGCGCGGCGACGTCGGCGAGATCGTCCTCGAAGAGATCGGCGTAGGTGTCGAGCGTCATCGCGGCGGACTTGTGGCCAAGCATCCGCTGCACCGCCTTGACGTTCGCGCCCGACGAGATCGCGAGGCTCGCCGCCGTGTGTCGCAGGTCGTGAGGTGTGAGTCGCTCGACGCCGGACCGCTCGAGCGCCGCGGCGAACCAGGAGGTCGTGCCGACACTCGTCTTCGCCCGCCGCAGGTGGTTGCCGTCGGCATCGGTGAACACGAGGTCGTCCGGGCCCTTGCCGGCGCACATCTCCCGGAGCGGTGCCTCGAGGAACTCGGGGAACGGGACGATCCGTCGCTCCCAGTTCTTCGGCGCCCCGACGACGATGCGGCCTTCGACCTCGACGGCGGCACGATTGACCTGGATACGATGGCGGTCGAAGTTGATGTCGCGCACGTGCATGCCGATCGCCTCGCTCCAGCGGAGCCCGCAATACGAGAGAACGAGGATGAGCGTTCGGTAGGTCGACGTGCTCGCAGTCTCGGCGAGCTGGACCACCTCGGCGTGCGTCAGATACCGCCGCGGCTTCTCGGATCGCTTCGCTGGCAGGTTCTGCGCGCCGCGGGCGACGTTGCGCGCGATGCGTCCGTCGCGGACCGCGGTGTCGAGGATGCCGGCGAGCACGCCGAGCGCGCGGTAGACGACAGTCGCCGAGCAAGGCCGTCCTGTAACTCCGCTGTTCTCCGTCCGATTGGTCGCCGCACTACCTTCGGAGAGCTCGCGGATCCACTGCTCGACCTGGGATGCGCGGATGTCGCCGATGCGCGTGTCTTCCCACCGCGGTCGCACATACACGCGCCAGGACGTCTCAAGCGAGCTGTACGACGACGCCTTGAGCGAGTGCCGCTTGTTGCGCATCCACTCGTGCCGAGATCGCCGACCGTCGCTCGTGCCGCGGCCGGATCGGTGTAAGAACCGACGGTGCGGGCAACTTCCGTACGGGCGAGGAAGATCTCGGCGTCGCGCTTCGTGCGGAACCCGCGCTTTTCGACCTGACGATGAGTGCTGTCGTCGCGCCAACGAACTTGATAGTGTCGTCCGGCCGCTGCCTGATAGCTCGCGATGCTTCCCATGCTGACCTCGCTGTCAGGCTAGCTCAGGGCGCGGACACACGGGGCGTGGCTTTGTCGCTCATGACGATCCCTCAGCGGGCACTGCCGATGGAGGGATTGTGGCGTCCCACCGGCGACCGGTGGGACGTTGCAGTCGCCGGGATTTCAGGGCAGGAGCCCGATCATCTGTGGTCGCGCCTTCATCGGCAGCTTGTATTGGTCCGCGGCCGCAGGCCGACGCTTAGCGCGGCGAAGGCGGCCGCGGAAACGTGCTTTCGGAAGATGTGTGACTCGCAGGTGGCGAGGAATGCGACGCGGCGTCGCCGGAGTTCGCGGTAGACGGTGGCGCGGGAGACGTTGAACAACTCGGCGATCTCCGTCTGGGTGTACTCGCCACGATCCTGCACGTCGAACAGACGCTTCCGCTGGGTGAGAGAAAGCTTCGGTTGTTTGCCCTTCAAATGGCCCTTCGCGCGTGCGACGGCCATCCCTTCCTTTGTGCGCATGCTGATCAGGTCTCGCTCGAATTCGGCGACCATGGCGAGCACGTTGAACAGGAGCCGGCGTACCGGGTCGGTTGGGTCATACCTGTTGCCGCCGAGACTGAGCGCGACGCCCTTCATTGTCAGTTCGTCGGCGATGTCACGCGCGTCCCGCACCGACCGGGCAAGCCGGTCAAGCTTGGTCACGACGAGGGTGTCGCCTTCTCGCACGGCGGCGAGCGCTTCGCGCAATCCGGGTCTGGCCCGGTTGGTGCCGGTCAGGCCGTGATCGACGTAGATGTTCGAATCGAGGACTCCGAGTCGCAGCAGCGCATCCGGTTGCGAGGTGAGGTCTTGATCCGCGGTGGAGACTCTGGCGTAGCCATCTGTATCTCGTTCTTGCCGGTCCGCTTGGTAGCGATGCGCGGTTGGGGCCTGTCGTGCACGGATCGGAGCGTGTGCGATGACCGGTCGGCGCGAGGGCGGTGCGCGCTTGAGGCGGGAAGCGTGCCGGCCAGACTGCATGCGGCGGGGTGGGCTTGAGCATCGATCAAGTCTTGCGAAGCGGCGACCCTGATCAGAGCGTCTCGAAGAAATCCTCGTCGATGCGGTACAGGGTGACCGAAACGTCCGGCTGCGTGCCCACGCCGTGCTCCAGCATCAGCTCGGCGAGACGTTTGCCGTCAATCAGCTCGATACGCGCGTTGACTCGTTCTGCCTCGACCTTTGCGCCGGATGAGAAGGAACTTGTCGTGATGAAGACGCCGCGATCTCCCTGAGCGCCCATGAGGGCGCCCACGAACTTTTGAATCTCGGGCCGTTGTACCGCTACTTCGGTGTACCGCTTCGCTTGTATATAGATGCGGTCAAGCCCTAACGGGTCCTGGCTGATGATGCCGTCAATGCCGTGGTCACCTGGCTGCCCGGAGTGCTCGATCTGCCCGCGCCTTCCGTACCCCATTCTGTCCAGGAGTCGGATCACGAGAAGCTCAAACTCCCGCGGCTGGATCGCGCGCGCACGCTCTAGCAGCTCACCCACTAGCGCCCCCCGGTTCTCCGCCTCGGCCGCATCAAGGAGCTCCTGAGGTGTGGATTCTTGTTCGCTCGAGGCCGCTGCCGTGATAGGCAGCTCGGTGCTGATCTTCTTGCGGGTTCCGGTCCGGGTGATGAACTCGCGATACTTCGGATACGCGTTCAAGACTTTCATGTCGATGCGATCCGGGTGCTCGCGCAGTGCCGCTCGCCCCTCCGGGGTGATGCGAATGTGGGCGCGCGCAGGACGCTCCAGCAATCCCGCCTGGAAAAGGTATGTGATCGCCCACGTCGCATTGCTATCGAAGCGTCGCTTCTGGCCGCTCGCAATCATCTCTGCTCGATCGGCGGAGTCAAGCTCGAACCGGTCAGCGAGGAGATCGATGACTCTGCGGTTGGAGTAAGAATCTCCGTCTTCCACCTCCGCTAGGACGGGCCTCATAAGCGTCTGGAAGTCTGGAACCGGCATCGCTTCTCGCCCCTTCTTGGCTTGCTCACCTAGCTGAATCAATTCTGGCGCACCCGACAGCGCGACTCCGGTCTTGAAACTTCGCCGTGCGTGCCGAGGACGCGCGTGAACGGGTACTTGAGCGGGCGGAGTCCGGGGCTCCAAGTCCCGTCTACCTGCGCTCGGGTGCGTGACTGCTCGAGCGGCCAGTGGCACGCCCACAGGTCCGACTTCCCGAGTGTCTCGCACGCCGGCCGTGTCGGCGCTATCTTCGGGGCCATGAAGCTCCGGCACGCGGCTGGCGGCCCCCAGATCCCTGCGGTCAGCACGATGGCGGGACGGCGGGTGCACACCGTCGGCGGGATCCTGATGGTCACCGCCGGACTATTGGCGCCGCTCGCCTACGCGCTTCTCCTTCAGGGCGGCCAATCGACGTTGGCCTTCGCCGGTCTCTTCCTGTCGCAGGTGACGTTCTCGGCCGCAGTCATTCTGTTCGCGGTCGGATGGGGCGGTCGCGGCAGCGTGGTGGCGGGTCAGTGGGTCGGGATGGTAGCCCTCGTCGCGTACGCCGTTGCGCGCATCGCGCCGTTCATCCTGGAATGGATCGAGGATGCCGGGCTGCCGGGTTGGCAAGGCGATATCTGGTGGCCGGCCCTGCTCGCCGGTTTCGTGGGCGTGGTCGAGATTGCACGCGTCGGCGCTGTCCACGGCGTCGGTCGATGGCTCCCCATGCTGCTGTTCCTGCTCGAGGCGGCGGTACAGATCCTCTACCTGCTCGTGCAGAACGAGGTGGACGGGTGGGGCGCGACCCCGAGCTGGGTCTTCACCGCGGGGGTGCTGCTCATCGCGACGTTCGGTGGCTGGTTCATCGGCCCACTCGTCCTCGGGATCACGGCGCTGTGGCAAGCCTCTTCGGCACGTGCCGCCGCACGTGCGACGTAGATCGACCTTGACCAGAAGGGTGTTCACCCGCCGAGGCAGGACACTTAGGTTCGATGCGCAGCAGAGGGTGGTTCAGCGAGCGACGCCGCCCTGTGTGTGCACCGCGATCGCTAGATCCAGCACCGAGCGCTTCGAAGGTGGGTCGCTCAGATCCCACCATGCCACCTCAACGAGCTCATCAGATGCGTGAGCGGACGGGTCGTCGACGAAGCTCACGCGGTACACGGCCGCCAACTCTCGGCGCATGGGGTTGAGCAGTTCGAATGTGGCCAGCCCTACCCATTCCAGCTCATCCGGGTGAATCACCACACCTGTTTCCTCGTGAAGTTCTCGGGCAGCGGCTGCCCGAGGTGTCTCGCCGGGGTCGATCATCCCGCCGGGGAGCTCCCACTCATCGCGCCAACGGTTGAGGTCGAAGAGGACATTCGAGGAGTAGGAGGCCACGACCAGCGAAAGGGGACATGGCACACCCTCTACGTGATCAGCCATCGGCTCTACAGCGCTGCGTAGATCAGTGAGGCGCTGACCATGTGCGTCGATCGCGAGCGGTGCGTCCATCGCCCCACCGTGCCATCAGGACGACACGAAGTCGACTTCACTACCGTACGTGGGCCGGTCAGTCAGCGTGCGGGTCGGCGGAGTTCTGCGAGTGCGGGTTCGAGACGAGTGGCGCGGCTGGGATCGATGATCGCGACTTCGTTCAGCAGCAGTTCGACCATCAGCAGTCGTGAGGCTTCGAGGTCCTCCGGCGTGAGGTTCACGGCGCGGGTCGCGGCGAGCTGCTCGAGTTCGGTCGCAGCGAGTTGGTCCACTTCGCGACCGTGCCAGGAGTTCAGGCCGTCGCGGGAGCACTTCAGGTCGATGACTCGGTTCCTCAGCTCGTCGAGCATCATGCTGGCCTGCCAAAGCTTGTCGCGGGCGGTCGCTGACCGGGCGTGTAGGGCATACAGCCACGCCATCCCGATCGCGGTGTCGGTGTTCAGCGGGGAGGGAGTCGTCGGTGGGTTCGGAGCGCCGAAGAGCAGGTGGAATGCCGGCTCGGTGGCGCGGAACTGATCGTGCGGCCAGAACGACAGATCGATCTGCAGTGAGCTGCGAAGGAGGAACACGCGATACCGAACACCGACGGCGAAAACGTCCAGCGTGTCGGCGATCCCGAAGCGGATGCCGATCGCGTCTGTCCAGTCGTCCACGACTTCCGGCTCATTCGCCGCGGGATCCAGCTGGAGGAGGAGGTCGACGTCGGACCATGCGTCCTCGGTGCCGCGAGCGGCTGAGCCCGCGAGAGCCGCGCCAATGATCCGGGGGTCGCGTTCTGCGATCGCGATCAACTCTGCCCGGATCGTCGTTCGTTCTGTGGCGGAGAACATGAGACCAACTTCGCACAACCACGAGGCTGGGTGTGCGCGCGCTCATCGGTCGCTGAGCGTCCGGGGTATGGGGTCAGGATGACGGTGGGCTCGTTCGGAACACGAATCTGTCGTCCGGTGACCAGATGTGCTCGTCGTCGCATCGATAGCCGCGCAACCACGCCTGTCCGTCAACGACGCGAAGATAGAAGCCTTTGGGATATGTGTCGTCGTCGCTCAGCGGTTTGGACGCCACTGTGAGCGAGCCGCTGGGAGCCCTGCCCGCGGACATGACGGAGTCGGTCGATGTCGCTTGGTCGAGCAGAGCCAACCGCAGGTACGGGGCGGTGTCGGGAGGACACAGCATCAGCCCCTGCTGGTCTCCGAGCTCAAGAATCTCGGAGAACGCCGCGCCGCGCGGCCGCCCGAGGCCGGCGACTGTTCGCTCCGTGACCACGATGGCGCGCGTGTTCTCGCCATCGAAGACGTCAGAGTCGAGCAGAGTCTCGGCATGAGAGTTGAGAAGGACGTCTCGGGCGGTGAGGGTGCTTCTCAGCGCGGCTCGCGACAGGCCCCCGATGACAATCTCGAGTTGGTCGATGCGGTGACGTCCCCTGTGGTGGTGGGGTTTCCGGCGGGGTCGCCAGTGTCGTAGACGTTGGTGAGCCATCGTGCGATGGTCAGTGAGAACCGGCTAAAGCTACTCACAGAAGGACACAACGCAC
>NZ_JBDGJU010000026.1:0-59022 GCF_057656735.1 Microbacterium sp. Soil_C_42 | reverse complement strand
GTGGCCGCCCCCGGGCGACGACAGGCTGGCAGGGCGCCGTGCGGCGCGCGACCGGCGGCCTGATCTCGCCGGCGCCGGGCCGTGTCGAGCGTTCGCGCCTCGACCGCGAGAGGCGCGTGCAGCGGCGACTCGACGCCCCCCGTACGATCGTCGTGCTCAACCCCAAGGGCGGGGCGCACAAGACGACGAGCACTCTGCTGCTGGCGGCGACCTTCGGCACGCTGCGCGGCGGCGCGACCCTCGCATGGGACAACAACGAGACCCGCGGCACGCTCGGCTGGCGCGCGCAGCACGCGCCCCACCACCGCACCGCCGTCGACCTTCTCGAGGACCTCGACGAGGCCTCGAACTTTCGCGGGTCCAGCCTCGCGGCGCTCGACCACTACGTCCGCACGCAGGTCGACGCCCGCTTCGACGTGCTCGCCTCGGACGAGGATGCCGCGGCCTCCTCGACGATCGACGCGGCGGCGTTCGACCGGCTCCACGCCCTGCTGCGCCGGTACTACCGCCTGATGATCGTCGACACCGGCAACAACATGCGTGCCTCGAACTGGGTCGCGGCCGTCGCCGCCGCGGACCAGCTCGTGATCGTGTCGACGGTGCGCGAAGACACCGCGGCCAGCGCCGCGTGGCTGCTGGACGGCCTGCGGGAGAAGGGCTTCGGCAGGAAGATCGACGAGGCGGTGACCGTTCTCACGGCCCCGTCCTCCCGCCCGGACCGCAAGCTCGAGTCACGCCTGTCGCAGCACTTCGAGCAGGTGACGTCGGCGGTCGTGAACGCTCCGTTCGATCCGTCGCTCGTCGACGGCGGCCCGATCGACTTCGACGCGCTGTCGCCCGAGACCCGCGACGCGTGGCTCACCGTCGCGGCCATCGTGGCCGACCGGCTCTGATCTGATCCGGCCCGGCCGCCGAGGTCGGCGCCGTCTCAGTGGTGCGCGTGACCCGCGCCGACCTTCGAGCCGGCGATCGGCTTCGCGGCGCCGGAGGCGAGCCCCGACATCGCGATGAGGGCGACGATGATCCACAGGGTCGGCAGGATGCCGATCTCGTGGCTGATCCAGCCGAGGATCGGCGGGCCGCACAGGAACGCCAGGTATCCGATGGTCGCAGCGGCCGAGACGGACGCCGCGGCCTTCTTCGGGTCGTCGGCCGCCGCGGACATGCCGAGAGGGAAGCCCAGCGATGCGCCCGCGCCCCACAGCGCGATGCCGATGAACGCGATCGGCAGGTTCGGCGCGAGGATGAACATGATGAGGCCCACGCCCGCCGCGATCGACAGGATGCGCAGCGACCACACGCGGCCGATCCGGTCCACGAGCGGGCCGCCGAGGATGCGGAACGTCGTCATCGCGACCGAGAACACCGTCAGCGCGATCGCGCCGACCGCCTCGGTCTGGTCGTGGCCGTCGACCATGGCGATCGTGAGCCAGTCGTTGGCGCTGCCCTCGGCGAACGCCATGCCGAGCATGATGGCGCCGATCGCGTAGGTGCGCGGGTCGCGCCAGACTGCCAGCACCTCGGTGAAGCGCTCGCGGCGGGTGGCGGTCGTCGAGGGATCGTCGTGCATGCTCTCGCGCACGGGGACGGCACGCAGCGACAGCAGCCCCGCCGCGGCGACGAGCAGTCCGGCGGCGCCCAGATGCCACCCCACGCCGATGCCCGCAGCCGCCATCACCACGCCGAGACCGGCGCCGGCGACGGTGCCGAGGCTGAAGAAGGCGTGGAACAGCGGCATGAGCGTGCGCTCGAACGACTGCTCCACCGCGGCGGCCTCGACGTTCATCATGACGTCGGTGGCACTCATCCCGAGGCCCATCAGCCCGAGTCCGACGGCGGTCACGAGGTAGGACTCCGCGAACTCGACGCCGACGCCCGCCACCACGACGCCGAGCGCGAAGGTGATGATCGTCGCGAACATCCCGCGCCGGGCGCCCCAGCGCGCGACGATGACGTTGGCGAGCGACAGACCCACGATCGACGCGGCGCCCGAGACGAACAGCAGCACGCCCACCTGGAGGTCGTTGATGCCGAGGTCGCTCTTCACGGCCGGCAGACGCGCCGCCCACGACGCGAAGCCGATTCCCATGATGAGGAAGATCGTGAAGATCGCGGTGCGCCAGGGGACCAGCTGTCGACGGGTGAGCGCGGTATCCATCCGGACATGCTACCGAATCGATTCGACCGACGCTGAACAGGACCTGTCCGAATCGATTCGACATCACATATCGGCGAACGGCTACGATCGTCACAGCATGAGCCGTCAGGACACCGGCATCCGCCGCGCCACGATCTCGGACGTCGCCCGCGAGGCAGGCGTCTCGCCGTCGACCGCCTCCGTGGTGTTCAGCGGCAAGACGCCCGTATCGGAGGCGACCCGCCGCCGCGTGCTCGACGCGGCGGCAGCCCTCGGCTACACCGGCCCCGATCCCCGCGCCGCCTCGCTGCGCCGCGGCCGCTCGGGGATCGTCGGCGTGGTGTTCGAGGAGCACCTGGGCACCGCGTTCCTCGACCCCGTCAAGACGCTCATGATGGACGGCCTCGCCGACGCGGTCACGCCGCTCGGCGCGGGCCTGCTGCTCCTGCGCGACCACGAGCCCACCGGGAGCGGCCCCTCGCTCACCACCGCCCCGCTCGACGCCGCCGTGCTCATCGGCTGCAGCGGCCTGCTGCGCGAATCGCTCGAGACCGTCAAGGCGCGCGGCATCCCGGTCGTCGTCATCGAGGGGGATGCCGGCGACGACGTGCCGCGCATCGGCCTCGACAATCGCGAGGCCCAGCGCCAGGCCGCGAGCCACCTGCGCGCGCTCGGGCACCGCGAGGTCGCGATCGTCACGCTGCCGGCTCGCGCGGACTGGCAGCGGGGCTGGCTGCACGACGACACCGCGGTGACCGTGGACGTCACCCGCGAGCGGCTCGCCGGCGCCCTCGACGTGTTCCCCGACGCCACCGCCTACGCCGCCGCGGGCAGCTTCATCGACGAGGGGTTCGCCGCCGGCCGCGAGATCTTCGCCGACTCCGATCGGCGGCCGACCGCCGTCATCGCGCAGAGCGACCTGCTCGCCGCCGGAGTGATCCGCGCAGCGGAGGAGGCCGGTCTGCGCGTGCCGGAGGACGTGAGCGTCACGGGCTTCGACGGCATCGTTGTCGACGGCCTCGCTCCGTACGAGCTGACCACCCTCGTACAGCCCGCCACCGACAAGGGCCGTGCCGCAGGCGCTGCCGTCGCCGCGATGCTGGAGGGCACTCCCGCGGCGTCGATCCGGTTCACCTGCACCTTCCGTGAGGGCAACACCACGGGCCCCGCGCTCGCCTGAGACCCGCTCGAACGACGGCGCGATGTATGCCGCCCGGGCGATCGGGTGCGACACGCCCGTTAGGATGGTTCCTGACACCCCGATCGCCTGGGCTTTGCGCCGTGCTCCTCTGACCTGCGCCTGCCGACGACCCCGAGGAGGCCCGAATGCTCCTCGTTCTCGGTGCGTTCGCGGTCGTCCCGATCCTGCTGCCGTGGCTCGTGGCGCGTATCGGCGCCCGCGCGTTCTACATCGCGGCGATCCTCCCCATCGCGGGTTTCGTCTCCGCGGCCGTGCTCACCCCGCAGGTTCTCGCGGGTGACATTCCGTTCGAGACATACGCCTGGATCCCTCCGCTCGGGATCGACCTCTCGATGCGGATGGACACGCTGTCGTGGCTCATGACGTTGGTCGTCACCGGCGTCGGCGCGCTCGTGATGATCTACTGCCGCTGGTATTTCCGCGGCAAGAGGGAGAACCTCGGGCAGTTCGCGGCGGTTCTGCTCGCGTTCGCGGGGGCGATGTACGGGCTCGTCCTCACGGACGACCTCGTCGTCCTCGTGATGTTCTGGGAAGTCACCAGCGTCCTGTCGTACCTGCTCATCGGGTACTACAACAAGCGCGCGGCGAGCCGCCGAGCCGCGCTCCAGGCGCTTCTCGTGACGACGCTCGGCGGACTCGTCATGCTCATCGGCGTCGTGCTGCTCGTCGTCGATGCCGGGACGTCGAGCATCTCGACCATCCTGGCCGAGGCCCCCACGGGCCCGATCGTCGACGCCGCGCTCGTGATGATCCTCGTCGGCGCGCTCAGCAAGTCGGCGATCTTCCCCTTCCACTTCTGGCTCCCCGGCGCCATGGCCGCGCCGACCCCGGTGAGCGCCTACCTGCACGCGGCGGCCATGGTGAAGGCGGGCATCTACCTCATCGCCCGTCTCGCGCCCGTCTTCGCGATCGCCCCGCCGTGGCGGCCGATCGTCATCTCGCTGGGCGTCTTCACGATGCTGCTCGGCGGTTTCCAGGCGCTGCGCGAGACCGACCTCAAGCGCGTGCTCGCCTTCGGCACCGTGAGCCAGCTCGGCCTTCTGACCGTCGTGCTCGGCTACGGGACGAGGGATGCTGCGCTGGCAGGCCTCGCGCTGCTCCTGAGTCACGCCCTCTTCAAGTCGGCGCTGTTCCTCGTCGTGGGCGTCATCGACCGCCAGCTGTCCACCCGCGACCTGACGGAGCTCTCGGGCGTCGGCCGCCAGGCGCCGGTCATGGCGACGTTCTCGATCATCGCCGTCGCGTCGATGATCGGGATCATCCCCACCATCGGCTTCGTGGCCAAGGAGGGCGCCCTCGCGGCGCTCCTGCACGAAGCGCTCGGCGGCGCGGTGTGGGGGATCGTGGCGCTGGCCGGCATCTCTCTCGGCTCCGTGCTGACCGCGGGATACGGCATCCGCTTCCTCTGGGGCGCGTTCTCGACGAAGCGTGCGGCGAACGGCGACCGCATGCCCGACACGGAATGGCCGGACCCGCCGATCGGATTCCTCGTGTCGCCGATCGTGCTCTCGGGACTCACCGTCATCGCCGGGGTCGCCGCGCCGTGGATCGACAAGGCGTTCGCGCCGTACGCCGATCAGGCGCCGGTCTCGACGCCCGGCGTGCCGGCGCCCGCGCACCCCGCGCATCTCGCCCTCTGGCACGGCCTCGAGCCGGCGCTGTGGATCTCGCTCGCGACGATCGCGATCGGCGTGCTCGTGTTCTGGCTGACGAGGGGGTGGCGTCCCGCCAAGCGCCTGCTGCCGTTCACCGCGGCCGAGGTCTACAACGGCGCGCTGCGCGTCATCGCGCGCCTGTCGGTGGTCACGACGAGCCTCACGCAGCGCGGTTCGCTTCCGGTCTACGTCGGAACGATCTTCGTGGTGTTCGTCGCGGCCGAGGCGACCGCGCTGCTCGCGAGCGACGACTGGCAGGCGAAGCTCGACGCGTACCAGACGCCCACGCAGCTGCTCGTCGCGCCCATCATGATCGCGGCCGGGCTCATCGCGATCCGTGCACGCAAGCGGTACACGGGAGTCGTGCTGGTGTCGGTGACCGGCCTCGGCATGGTGCTGCTGTTCGCGACGAGCGGCGCGCCCGACCTCGCGCTCACCCAGATCCTCGTCGAGACGGTGACGCTCGTCGCGTTCGCACTCGTGCTGCGCCGGATCCCGTCGCGGCTGGGCGAGCACAATGCCTCGGTGTGGCCGGTCGCGCGCGCGGTGCTGGGCGCGGCGGTCGGCATCACGATGGCGTTCGTCGCGATCGTGGCCACCAGCGCCCGCGTCGAGAAGCCGATCTCGGACGCCTTCCCCGACCTCGCCTATGAGCTGGGGCACGGCAAGAACGTGGTGAACGTCGCCCTCGTCGACCTGCGCGGCTGGGACACCATGGGCGAGCTGTCGGTGCTGATCCTCGCGGCGACGGGTGTGGCATCCCTCGTCTTCGTCACCCACCGCGCCGACACGCTGTCGCGCGCGATCTCGTCGCTGCCCACCGGAGCCACGCGTGCTCGTCGGCCCCTCGTCGAGACTTCCGACGGACTGCGCCAGCGCGGCGACGAGCGTGGCAGCGGTCGCATGGCGTGGCTCGTCGGCGGCCAGCGGGTACGGCCCGAGAACCGCTCGATCATGCTGGAGGTGATCGTGCGGATCCTCTTCCACACGATCATCATCGTGTCGCTGTATCTGCTCTTCGCGGGTCACAACCTGCCCGGCGGCGGGTTCGCCGGCGGCCTCGTCGCGGGCATGGCGCTGGTCATGCGCTACATCGCGGGCGGCCGCTACGAGCTCGGCGCCGCCGCCCCGACCGACGCCGGACGCCTGCTGGGCACGGGCATGACCATCGCCGTCGCCTGTGCGATCGTGCCCGTGTTCTTCGGAGACCAGCCGCTCACGAGCTACTTCTGGGAGTGGGACGTGCCGATGCTCGGCCACGTGGAGTTCGTCACCTCGACACTGTTCGACATCGGCGTCTACCTCGTGGTCATCGGGCTCGTGCTCGACGTGCTGCGCAGCCTCGGCGCGGAGGTCGACCGCCAGGCGCAGGAAGCGCGCGAGCAGCAGGGGGTGACGGTGCCGTGAACGTCTCCCTCGTCCTCATCGTCGTGATGGCCGTGCTCTTCGCATGCGGCGTGTACGCCATGCTCGAGCGCAGTCTCACGCGCGTGCTCATCGGGTTCCTGCTGCTCGGCAACGCGACGAACCTCCTGCTGCTCATCGTGATGGGCCGCCCGGGGGTCGCGCCGTTCTTCGGCTCGGCCTCCGTCGACGACATGTCCGACCCGCTCCCGCAGGCCCTCACGCTCACCGCCATCGTCATCACCTTCGCCGTCTCCGCGTTCCTCCTCGCCCTGATCTACCGGTCGTGGCAGCTCGGCCAGGCCGACACCGTGGCGGACGACGAGGCCGACCTCGAGGTGCGCGAGCGCGCCGCCGAGGCCGAGGAGACGATGGACGAGGAGACCGAGATCGAGGACGCGGACGACGACGCGACCACCGACTTCGTCGGGACCGACACCGCGCCGATCACGATCCTCGGCGCGCGAGACTTCGCGGGCCTCCGCGATGACGCCCCGGTGGACCGTCCCTCCCCGGATCCGCGGGATCGGGGTGACGACGCATGACCCAGATCGCGCCCGCCCTCGTCCCGCTGCTCGTCACGCTGCCCCTGCTCGGCGCCGCCATCGCGCTCATCGCCGGCCGGCACCGCAAGACCCAGGTCGTCGTATCGGTCGTCACGCTGAGCGCCGTCACCGTCATCGCGGCGATCCTGCTGTACGTCGTCGACACCGGCGACCAGCCGATCGCCGTGTCGGTCGGCGGCTGGCCGATCCCGTTCGGCATCGTGCTCTACGTCGACCGGCTCGCGGCCCTCCTCGTGGTGGTGTCGAGCATCGTGCTGCTCGCGGTCCTCCTGTTCTCGGTCGGTCAGGGAGCCGCCGACGGCGACGACGACACGCCGGTCTCGATCTTCCACCCGTCGTACCTGATCCTCGGTGCGGGCATCTTCAACGCGTTCATCGCCGGCGACCTCTTCAACCTCTACGTCGGATTCGAGATCCTGCTGGTCGCCTCGTACGTGCTCATCACGCTCGGCTCGACCGAGTCGCGCATCCGCACCGGCGTCGTCTACATCGTCGTGTCGCTGGTCTCGTCGATCCTCTTCCTCGCGGCGATCGCCATGATCTACGGTGCCCTGGGCACCGTGAACATGGTGCAGATCTCCGAGCGCATGGGTGAGCTGCCGCAGGAGACGCAGCTGATCCTCCACCTCATGCTGCTGCTGGCGTTCAGCATCAAGGCGGCCGTCTTCCCGCTCTCGTTCTGGCTGCCCGACTCGTACCCGACCGCGCCCGCTCCGGTCACTGCGGTGTTCGCGGGCCTTTTGACCAAGGTCGGCGTCTACGCGATCATCCGCACCGAGACCGAGCTGTTCCTCGACAACGACGTGAACCAGCTGCTGATGTGGGTGGCGCTGGCCACCATGATCGTCGGTGTGCTCGGCGCCGTCGCGCAGGCCGAGCTGAAGCGAATCCTGTCGTTCACGCTCGTGAGCCACATCGGCTACATGATCTTCGGGCTCGCGATCGCGACGCCCGCCGCGATCGGCGCGACGATCTACTACATGGTCCACCACATCGTGGTGCAGACGACCCTGTTCCTCGCCGTCGGCCTCGTCGAGCGCCGCGCGGGCTCGACCTCGATCCTCCGGGTCAAGGGCCTCATGAAGGCGGCCCCCGTGATCGCGGTGCTGTACTTCATCCCCGCGATCAACCTGGGCGGGCTGCCGCCGTTCTCGGGCTTCATCGGCAAGTTCGCCCTGTTCGACGCCGCCGCGCAGGTCGGCACGCCGATCATGATGGTGCTGATGGTGGGCGGCATCCTCACCAGCCTCCTCACGCTCTACGCGCTCATGCGCGCGTGGAACCTCTCGTTCTGGCGTGAGGACGAGGACTCGGCCGAGACCGAGGCGCGCATCTCGTACCTGGGCTCGGCCCCCGCGGCCGGCGTCGAGACCGAGCGTCGCGTCATCCCGAAGATCATGACCGCGGCGACCACCGGCATGGTGGCCATCACTGTCGCGCTCACCATCTTCGCCGGACCGCTCTACGACGTCTGCACCCGCATCGGCGAGGCCCTCCTGCAGCCGGTCTCCCTCACGCAGCTCGAAGACGACGCCGCGGGAACGGAGAAGGCGCCGTGAGCCCCGACCTGCCCCAGAGCCGGCTTCGTCGCGGCTTCGCGACCGCGTGGCGGCAGCTGCCCTTCTTTGTGTGGCTCATCGCGCTGTGGATGCTGCTGTGGGGCCAGTTCACGTGGCTCGCGTTCCTCACCGGACTCGCAGCGGCGCTCGTCGTGACCCGCGTCTTCCGCCTGCCGCCGGTGGAGCTGTCGGGTCGCGTGAACCTGTGGTGGGGCCTCGTCTTCGTCGTCGAGTTCCTCCTCGCGGTGGTGCAGGGCTCCCTCACAGTGGCATGGCAGGTGCTCGACTTCCGCCGGCGGCCCGGGGCGGCGATCATCGCCGCGCAGCTGGTCACCGACGACGACCTGATCATGACGCACACGGCGGTCACGGCATCCCTCATTCCGGGATCCCTCATCGTCGACACCGATCGCGACCGCCGCATCCTGTACCTGCACGTCATCGGCGTGCGTGACGACGCCGACGTCGAGAAGCAGCGCGCGAGCGTGCACCACTGGGAGGAGCGCATCGTGCGCGCCGTGGGCTCGCACGCGCAGCTGCAGGCGATGCGCAACGCCGCCCCGCACGGCACGGTGGATCGAGGAGGTGCCCGATGAACATCCTGCTGCTCGCGATCTACGTGATCTTCGCGGTCGCGGCGCTGCTCACGCTGTGGCGCATCGTCATCGGACCGTCGATCCTCGACCGGGCCGTGGCATCCGATGTGCTCCTCACCCTCGTGATGTGCGTGCTCGGTGCCGAGATGGCGATCAACCACCACACGCGCACGCTCCCGGTGCTGCTCATCATCGCCGCCGTCGGCGTGTTCGGATCGATCTCGATCGCCCGGTTCGTCGCGAGAAGGGACCAGGACCGCTGATGGACGCCATGCTCGACCTCGCCGCCGTGATCCTGATCCTCATCGGCGCGCTGCTGTGCCTGACCGCCGCGATCGGCCTGCTGCGGTTCCGGGACGTGCCGACGCGCCTGCATGCCGCGACCAAGCCGCAGGTGCTCGGGCTCATCCTGATCTGCCTCGCGATCGCACTGTCGCTGCGGTCGTGGCCGGTCGTCGCCTTCCTGGTGCCGGTCGTGCTCATTCAGCTGGCGACCGCCCCGCTCTCGGCGCACATGGTGGGACGCCAGGCCTACCGCAACGGCACCATCGACGAGACGGGCCTGTACATCGACGAGCTCGCCGAATCCAAGCGCACCCCGCCCGCGTCGGGCGGCTGACGCGTCAGGGCGTCAGCACGAGGGTGTCGGTCGTGGCCGCCTCGACGGCCTCGGGCGTGAACGCCCAGGGCGTCAGCTCCGCCTTCTGCCATGACTCCACCTGGTCGATGTAGTTCGTGTGGAAGGCGTGGCCGCTCTCGCCGGTGAGCTGGTTCCAGCGTGAGGCGTCGAAGTCCGACAGGTCGACGATCATGCGCATGGACGGCACGGTGACGGTCGAGAAGCTCTGGGTCAGATCCCAGCCGGTCGCATTCACGACCGATGAGCCCCCGCCGACCGGGAACGGCCCGCGGTTGAAGAGCCACTCGATCGCGGCGATGCCCGACCTGCCGAAGCTGCCGTTCTCGAGCGGAAGGGCGTGCAGGCCGCCCCAGTTCCACCGCGCGGGACTGTCGCCCTGGGCGTCGACGAGCCGCTCGTACGCGTCGATCGCCGAGCGCTTGAGCATGTCGGTCATGCCGTCCACGCCCAGCTCGTCATTCACCCACCACGGCGACGTCTCGTCGTCGAGCAGGGCGTCCATCACGAGGAACTGACGGCCCTGTCCGGTCATCGGTGCCGCGTTCTCGCGCCCGTCGACGAACACGTTGCCGGCGAGCGTGTCCCACAGCACGTTCGCGTAGGCGGCGGCTGCCGAGTCGGCGCTGCTCTGCGCGTCCCATTCCTGCAGCAGGGCGAGCGCCGCATCCGTCTCATCATCGCCCGTGGTGATGCCGGCGTAGGCGGCGGTGAGGCGCATGCCGATGAAGGAATAGTTGTCGGCCTGGATCGCGTTGAGGTCGTCCGCCGTCACCGGGCCCTGGGCGATCGCCCGCTCGATCAGCTCGGTGATGCGGGCGGCGCGCCAGCCGTAGTCCCAGTCCCGCGTGAGCGGGTACCTGTAGTCCTGCGAGACGATCGCGTTGTTCGCGGTGACGATGTAGCCCTCAGTCGGGTTGTACGAGACCGGAAGTTCCTCGAACGGAATATATCCCTGCCACGCG
Organism: Microbacterium sp. Soil_C_42; assembly: GCF_057656735.1. Classification (NCBI taxonomy): domain Bacteria; kingdom Bacillati; phylum Actinomycetota; class Actinomycetes; order Micrococcales; family Microbacteriaceae; genus Microbacterium; species Microbacterium sp. Soil_C_42. The sequence continues at coordinate 48,302 of NZ_JBDGJU010000026.1, read as the reverse complement.
TACGCCGAGTCCCACCCGGGCTGCGGCATCGAGCCGTCGCCCGCGCCGCGGATCGGGAGCTTGCCCGGCGTCTGGTAGCCGATGTTGCCGTCGACGTCGGCGTAGATGAGGTTCTGCGCCGGCACGTCGAACAGGGCCGCAGCGCCGCGGAAGTCGTCGAAGTCCTTGGCGGTGTTGAGGGCGAAGATGGCGGATGCCGTGGTCCCCGGCTGCAGCGCGGTCCAGCGCAGGCTCACGGCATCGTCGCCCCCGGGTGCGTCGGCGGGCGCCTCGGTGACGGTACCGCCCGTCCCGGTGTACGGCGCTTGCGCGATGGAGGTGAAGTCGTCGGTGAGCCCCGAGACGATCGGCCCGTTCGCCGTGGAGCGCACCTCGAGCTCCACATCCTCGGAGCCCGCGACCTTGAACGTCTCGGTGCGCGTCTGGAGCGGCACGAGGGCGCCGTCGTACCAGTACGAGTCGCCCTCGACCTTCTCGAGGTACAGGTCGGTGACGTCCGTTGTCAGGTTGGTGAGGCCCCACGCGATGCGCTGGTTGTGGCCGATCACGACGCCGGGAAGCCCCGAGAAGCCGAACCCGGCGACGTCGAAGGGGCACTCCTCGCTCACTGTGGAGCACTTCAGCTGGATCTGGTGCCACACGCTCGGCAGCGACGCGCCGAGGTGCGGGTCGTTGGCGAGCAGCGGCATGCCGGTGTCGGTGACGCTGCCCGACACCACCCACGAGTTCGAGCCGATGCCCTCACCGGCGTCGCCGACGAGCTCGCCGACGGCTTCGATCACGCTGCCGACCTCGGTCCACTCGATCGACGAGGTGGACGCGTCCGTCTCGGGGAGGTCGGGAGCCGTGCCGACCGCCGGCACCGTGGAGATCTCGGGAACGATCACCGGGTGCCGATCGAACGGGTACGCCGGGTAGAGCTGGTCGATCTCGGCCTCGGTGAAGTCCGGCGCCATCACCGCGCGCTCGGTCTCGCTCTCGATGTTGCTGCGCAGGTCCCAGGCCATCGCCTTGAGCCAGGCGACCGAGTCGGCCGGCGTCCACGGCTCGATCTCATACTCGGAGTTCTGCAGGCCGAGAACGGCGTACTCGAACGACGCGTCGGCGCCCTGGTGATCGGCGAGGTACGCGTTCACGCCGTCGGCGTAGGCGTCGTAGTACGCGCGCTCGGTGGCATCGAGGGCGTCGACCTCCTGCTCGGCGATGTCGTGCCAGCCGAGGGTGCGCAGGAACTTGTCGGTGCCGAGCTGCGATGCGCCGAACATCTCGGAGAGGCGTCCGCTCGTGACATGCCGGCGGAAGTCCATCTCCCAGAAGCGGTCCTGCGCGTGCACATAGCCCTGCGCGAAGAACAGATCGTGCGACGAGTCCGCGGTGATCGTCGGGATGCCGAGCACGTCGCGCTGCACCGTCACCTCGGCCTCGAGGCCGGGCGCCGTCACTTCGCCGCTCAGCTGCGGGAACGAGCGCTGCGCCGTGTACGTGACGAAGCCCACCGCGATGAGGACGAGCACCACGACGGCCGCGAGGATGCTGAACAGGATGATGCCGATCGTCCTCCCCGCGGACCGGCGATGCACGGTGTCGTCGACGGCGTACGGCGAGGGCTGGGGCTTCGTCATTGAAAGAGCTTTCCGGACGGGGTGGGGGATCCGCGGTGCCGGACACCGCGACATTCGGTGTCACGCGCGTTCGGGTCGCACGGGCACCATTCCGCATGTTAACCCCGAGTCGCGCCTCGCGCCGAATCGCGGGGGATTTTCGCCGCGCGACCGGGCTCTTGTCGGAAGCGCTGCCTGCTGTCAGACTCTTCCCGTCACTGGCCGATCTCAACTGGGGGAGATCCACTATGCCCATGCACACGCGCGCCTCGCGCAGAGCGGCTGCCCTTGCAGCCGCCGTCTCACTCACCGCGGTCGTCGCGCTCGGGAGCGCCGCACCCGCATTCGCATCGAAGCCCGCCGACGGGACGCACAAGGTCGCGTACTGTCATGCGACCCACAGTGCGAAGAACCCGTACGTCTACATCGAGACCGACAAGCTCGCCGTCGTGCGCGCCCACGAGAAGCACCAGGACGACGAAGACATCATCCCGGCCTTCTGGTACGAGCGTCACGGCGAGGTGCTGTGGTTCCCCGGCAACGGGGACGCGTCGCAGATCGGCGACGGCACCTGCGACGGCGGCGGAGTCGGCTGAGAGGCACTGAGAGAACGGATGCTGCGGCCCCGGGCCTGCGCCGAGCGACCGGGCGAGGAACGGCCCGCGGCATCCGTCTCTTCAGCGTGCCCCCTCACCCGATGACGCTCGGCTGCAGGTCGTGCAGGGTGCGGAAGTGGGTCATGCGGGTGACGCCGATCGCCGCGATCGCGCCCGCGCCGAGGAGCCAGGCGAGCAGCACGGCGAGGTCGAGCCACACGCGGTCCGCGCTGCCGCCGTACATGACCTGGCGCATCGCGTCGACGACGTAGCCCATGGGCAGCACATGGTGCAGCGCCGCCAGCGGCGCGGGCAGCGTCTGCCACGGGAACGTCCCGCCGGCGGTCACGAGCTGCAGCACCATGAGCACGAGGCCGAGGAACTGCCCGACCGAGCCGAGCCACACGTTGAGCGCGAGCACGATCGCGGCGTACGTCGCCGAGGCGAGCAGCAGGATGCCGAGGGTCGGGAGCGGGTGCGCGAACGAGAAGCCGAGCGCGAGCGAGAGCACGCCGAAGAGGCCGATCATCTGCACGCCGCCCAGGAGGGCGGGGGTGGCCCACCCGGCCAGCGTGATGCGGATCGGCGAGTGCAGCGCGGTCACCGCGCGCTTCGAGACCGGCTTGACGATGAGGAACAGGGCGTAGATGCCGATCCAGCCGGCGAGTGCCGCGAAGAACGGCGCGAGGCCGGCGCCGTAGTTCTGCGCCTGCGTGAGCGACGAGCGCTCGACCTCGACGGGGGCGGCGAGGGTGTCGGCCTGCGCGTGGCGGGTGTCGGCGTCGTACGACGGCAGCTGGGCGGCGCCCGCGGAGAGCCCGTCGCGCAACTGCGTCGCGCCGTCTTCGAGCTGATCGAGCCCGCTGTCGAGCGTCGCCGCGCCATCGCGCAGCTGGGCGGCGCCGTCAGCGGCCGTGGCCGTGCCTGGGGCGAGCGTGGACGACCCTGCCGCGACGGATGCTGCTCCCGCCGAGACCTGCTGCGCGCCGGAGTTCAGCCGGTCGATCTGTGCGACGGCTCCCTGCACGCGGTCGTCGACGGCATCGAGCCGCTCGCCGACCGGGTCGAGCGCGGCGAGCACCTCATCGATCCGGGCCTGGTCGAGGCCGGCCTCACCGAGCTTCGCGGCGATGTCGTCGCGCACCTGCGGCAGTGCCGAGATCGCGGACGAGGATGCGGCGCCGATCCGATCGGCGATGGCGTCGAGCTCTGCGGTGCCTCCGGCGACCTGGGACGCGCCGTCGGCGACCTGCGCCGCGCCGGCGGAGAGCTGGGCGGCACCGTCGCGCAGCTGTGCGGTGCCGTCTGCGAGCTCGCCCGCACCGGAGGAGAGCTGCGACGCGCCGTCGTCGGCCTGCGCAAGACCGTCGACCAACTGGGAGGCGCCGGTGGCAGCATCCGTCAACTGCACGCGGATGGTGTCGAGGGCGTCGAGCATCGTCAGACCCGCCTCGGCCACGACCTTCTCGGTGATCGTCGCCTGGATGCGCTCGACCGCCTGCGTGCCGATCGTCGAGGCGAGGTAGTTGTTGGCGTCGCTGGTGCGCAGCACGATGTCGGCCGTGCGAGGCTCGCCGGTGGTGATCGACGCGATGGCCGCCGTGAAGTCGGCGGGCAGCTCGATCGCGAAGTCGTCGTCACCCTCGTCGAGGCCGGCGTCGGCCTCGTCGGCGGTGGCGAGGTGCCAGTCGAAGGTGCCGTCCTCGATGAGCTCCCGCGCGACCTCGTCGCCGAGATTGCGTTCGGCGCCGTTGAGTTCGGCGCCGGTGTCGGCGACGACGAGCGCCACCGGCACCTGGTCGAGCTGGCCGTACGGGTCGCGGTTGGCCCACAGGTACAGTCCGCCGTAGAGGATCGGCACGACCATGAGGGCGATCAGCGCGATGAGCGACATGCGTGTCGACGTGAGCCGCCGGAGCTCGGCGAGGATCATCTGGGGGACCTTCATGCCCGGCTCCCCTTCGTGGCTGCGGTGAGCCTGCGGACACGAGGTCGTCCGATGGTCCGGGGCGTTTCGGCTCGCTTCGCTCGCTCAACGACCGGGAGGGAGGTCCGTCCGGCGATCGGGGGGGAGATCCGTCCGGCGACCGGGAGGGAGGTCCGTCCGGCGACCGGGAGGGAGGTCCGTCCGGCGATCGGGGGGGAGGTACGCGCGGCGATCGGGGGGGAGGTCCGTCCGGCGATCGGGGGGGAGGTCCGTCCGGCAACCGACTCCGACGCCTGGCCCGCGATCACGAGCACCGCGTAGCCACGGACGGCGAAGTCCTCTGCGACCGCCCACCACGCGGCAGGCTCGCCGCCATGACGGTCGGGGGAGACCAGCACGATCGCCTCGACGCCCTTGCGCAGCGCCGCCAGCTCGCACAGCGCGCGCACGCGGGCCGCGGGGTCGACGTTGGAGACGGGAACGGATGCCTCGTCCCCGAGGCCGTGCTCCTCCAGCCAGCGCCGCACCGCGACGGGGTCGGACCGGCGTCCGGCGAACATGAGCTCCTCGGCGGCGACGCCGGCGAGCGTGACGTTGGGCTCGGGCTCCGACACCTCGGGAGCATCCACCAGGGCGACCCGGCGGCGAAGTGCCGAGGCATCCGTCCTGCCGTCCAGCGTCACGGCGCCGGTGTCCGGGCGCATGCGGCCCGACGCGATGAGTCCGAGCACCGTCGGCCGCTGCGCGGTCTCGGCGGCGACGAGCGTCGCGACGCCGGACGCGAAGGTGGCCGAGGTCGCGGGAAGCGCGTGCTCGCGGCGGCCCTTGCCGACCGCATCGAGGACGACCTTCACGCGCTCGCCGCCCCGGGGGCCGCGACGATCTCGGGGTGCTCGTCGAGCAGTGCGTCGGCCTGGCGCCACGACAGCCCGGCGATGCTGAGCACGGCGCGCACCGCGAGGTCGAGGGCGGCCGGCGACGAGGCGTCGATGCGGGTGATGACGGTGCGTGCGGTCTCTTCGACGAGGCGCGCGAGCGTCGGGGCGGCGACGTCGGTGCGCAGCACGTCGGCGTCCTGCCCGTCGCGGACGATCCGCACGACGGTGCGCCGCAGCGGTGCGAGGGCCGTCGCCGTCTCTTCGAGGTGGGCTTCGTCGAGGGCGATCGCCGCGAGCACCTGCACATGCGCGGCCTCGTTCCACAGGGCGGCGGCGAGGCGGGCGAGTGCGACCCGCGCGTCGGCGTCGTCGATCGAGGTCGCGACGGCGTTGAAGCGCGTCGCGCCCTGCGCGACGAGCTCGCGCACGAGGGCGTCGCGGTCGTCGAAGTGCCCGTACAGCGCCCGGCGCGAGAGGCCCGCCTGGCGGGCGATGGCGTCGACGGACGCGCGGGGGTCGTGCGCGAGGGCGACATGAGCCGCGGCGAGGATGCCCGCGCGGTTCTCGAGGGCATCGCGCCGCGGACGACGCGCAGCATCGATCGGGGAGGTCATGCCTCCAGGCTAGATAACTTGCACAAACGTGTGCAAGTTATCGCGGTGACTCACGGGTGAGGTCCAGCTTTCGGCGACTCCACGCCCTCCCCAGCTGCGAAGTCCGGACATCGCACGCGGGAGATTCCCCCGGTTGCGAGCGGGGTCCGGGTTTCGCGGCCTTCTGTACGGAAACGGCTGCGAAGGGTTGCGAGCGGGGTCCGGGTTTCGCGGTTTTCTGTACGGAAACGGCTGCGAAGTCCGGACTTCGCACGCGGGAGATAGCGGCGGGTTGCGAGCGGGGTCCGGGTTTCGCGGCTGTCCGTGCGGAAACGGCTGCGAAGTCCGGACATCGCACGCGGGAGGGGAGGAGGGGGCCGCCAGGCGGAGGGCGCGGCGGGCAGGCGGCGGAGTCCGGGTCAGTCGGTTCCCAGGTCGAACGCGGACGCCTCGTTCGCCGCATCCGTCGCCTCGGCGAGCTCTTCCTGCGCGGCGCTGTAGTTCTCGGCGCGCTCGGTGATCTCGCCGGCCTCGCCCTGCGTGAGGTGACCGACGAGCTCGCCCGTCGCACCGCCGATGAGACCCTTCGACGCGTAGTACTCGAGGCGCACGCGCGAGTCGGCGATGTCGAGGTTGCGCATGGTGAGCTGGCCGATGCGGTCGGTGGGACCGAACGCGGCGTCGCCGACGCGCTCCATCGAGAGCTTGTCGGGGTGGTACGACAGGCGCGGGGCGGTGGTGTCGAGGATCGTGTAGTCCTCGCCGCGGCGCAGGCGCAGCGTCACCGAGCCGGTGATCGTCGAGCCGACCCACTTCTGGATCGACTCGCGCAGCATGAGCGACTGCGGCTCGAGCCAGCGGCCCTCGTACATGAGGCGGCCGAGGCGGCGGCCCTGCTCGTGGTACGTCGCGAGCGTGTCTTCGTTCAGGATGCCGTTGACCAGGCGCTCGTACGCGGTGAACAGCAGCGCCATGCCCGGCGCCTCGTAGATGCCGCGGGACTTCGCCTCGATGATGCGGTTCTCGATCTGGTCGCTCATGCCGAGGCCGTGGCGGCCGCCGATGCGGTTCGCCTCGAACACGAGCGCGACCGGGTCGGCGAACTCGACGCCGTTGAGGGCGACGGGGCGGCCGGCCTCGAAGGTGACCGTGACGTCCTCGGTCTCGATCTCGACCGACGGGTCCCAGAAGCGCACGCCCATGATGGGCTCGACGGTCTCGAGCGAGACGTTCAGGTGCTCGAGGGTCTTCGCCTCATGCGTCGCGCCCCAGATGTTCGCGTCGGTCGAGTAGGCCTTCTCGGCGGAGTCGCGGTAGGGGAAGCCGTGCTCGACGAGCCACTCGCTCATCTCCTGGCGTCCGCCGAGCTCGGTGACGAAGTCGGCGTCGAGCCAGGGCTTGTAGATGCGCAGGGCAGGGTTCGCCAGCAGGCCATAGCGGTAGAACCGCTCGATGTCGTTGCCCTTGTAGGTGGAGCCGTCGCCCCAGATGTCGACGCCGTCCTCCTTCATGGCCCGTACGAGCAGCGTGCCGGTGACGGCGCGGCCGATCGGCGTGGTGTTGAAGTAGGTGCGGCCGCCCGAGCGGATGTGGAATGCCCCGCACGCGAGGGCGCCGAAGCCCTCTTCGACCAGCGCGGGCTTGCAGTCCACCAGGCGCGAGACCTCGGCGCCGTACTCGAGCGCGCGGCTCGGGATCGCGTCGATGTCGTCCTCGTCGGGCTGACCGAGGTCGCCCGTGTAGGTGCAGGGGATCGCGCCCTTGTCGCGCATCCACGCGACGGCGACGGAGGTGTCAAGGCCCCCCGAGAAGGCGATGCCGACGCGCTCGCCGACGGGCAGGGACTGGAGGACCTTCGACATGGACTCCAGTTTAGTGAGGAGGAAGTCGGATGCCGCGGCCGCCGGCATCCGTCCCGCTCCGAGAGGTATCGGTCGGGCGACAATATTCACTCGAGCAACACCTGTTCGGCTGGAACTGCGCGCTGATCTGGCCCTAGGCTGAGGCCCGTTACGTGTTCGCAACGGGGGCCGAAGCATGAAACGTCGTCGGAGTCTTCTCGCGGGCATCACTGCGCTCACTCTGGCTGCGGCCTCGGTGTTCGTGGGTGTCGCCCCCGCCGCTCTCGCGGACGACACGGCGACGTTCTCGATCCAGAAGTCGGCGGTGCAGCCGGGACCCTTCGGGCCCGGAGACAGCGTCACCTACCAGATCGCCGTCAACTGCTCGTCGGCCAATGACGCCGGCTGCTACAACACGCTTCTCAGCGACACCCTCCCGGCGCCGCTGCTGTTCAACCCGGCGAACCCCGACCCGGTGACCGTGCAGATCAGCCCGCCGGCCGGGCAGCCCGAGGGTGAGTACGACCTGGACGTCGACACCGCCGGCGACAGCTTCACCGTCGCCCCGGGCCTGGACACCTCGGTCGACCCCATGCTGTGGCCGGCCGGCTACAGCATGACCATCACCGTCAACGCGATCGTCGACCCGCTCGCCGACGGGACGTGGGACGGTCAGACCGTCACGAACACCGCAAACGTCGACGGCGACAATGCGCCGCCGGCCAGCGCGGATGCCGACATCGTGCTCGACGTCGAGACGACCCTCGAGGCGAAGATCGAGAAGTCCGTCGCCCCGACGAGCGCGATTCCGGCCGTGCCCGGCCAGAGCGTCGACTGGACCGTCACCCCGGGCAACAACTCGAACCAGAACGTGGACACGATCGTGGTCCAGGACCCGGTGAACCCGCCCGGTTCGTTCGGGGGCTACCTCGACGTCACCGACGTCGACATCACCGCGCCGCCGGGCTCGACGGGTCAGACCGTCGAGTACTGGGTGGACCCGGCCGGCTGGACCACGACGCCGCCCGATCCGATCTCCGCTGCGGGCGGTGTGCGGGTGACGTTCACCGGCACGTTCGCCCCCGGGGCGAGCGGCAGCGTGGTCGTGCACACCGAGACCAACGACACGGTGACGGCGATTCCCGACCAGACCGACGTGACCGTCAGGAACGACGCGTCGTCGACCGTGTCGAAGGGCGGGACCACCAGCGATCCGGTGACCGACGACGCGAGCGTCACGATCGCACAGCGTGATCCCGACGTCTCGATCGAGAAGTCCTTCGGCGACAACACGCTGGTGAGCGGCCAGAGCACGACCGCGAACCTCACCGCGACGGTCGGTGCTCAAGACGTCCAGACCCTCACCATCACCGAGCCGTCGGCGGGCAGCCCCTCCTTCACGGATCAGGGACTGTCGTTCGACGGCTTCGGGGCCGGGCTCGCGTGGCCGGTGGCGGCGACCGCGGCGGAGATCACCTACACGTACTCCGACTGCCCGTCGAGCACGGCATCCACGACGACCGTCGACACCCTGCCCGACCCCGACCAGGGATGCACGGTCGAGGGCTTCACGGTCGTCTTCTCGGCGGCCGGCGACGACATCGTCTCGGGCGCCTATGCCACGCTGCCGGTCGATGTCACGGCGCTGCCGACAGACGTGCCGGTCTCCAGCACGAACGTCGTCGACACCGGGGTCGAGAACACCAACGGACAGACCGGCACCGATGACGCCGAGGCGCCGTTCACGGTCGACCCGCTCACCCTCGACACGAGCGTGACGAAGACCATCACGCCGTCCGACATCTGGGGCGTGCCGGGCACGCGGGCCGACATGACCCTCACCGGCAATGTGACGCCCGAATCGAATGCCGGTTCGGAGAAGCTCGTCATCTCGGACCCGGCCGACCCGTCCGGCGACACCGAGTTCTGGGACAACTTCACCGCCACCGACATCAGCAACACCGACATCCCCGATTGCACGACCCTGACGGTCCGGTACTGGCCGAAGTCGACCGACGGTCCCTGGACGGACCTCCCCGGGGCGACGGCGATTCCCGGCCCGCAGGCGCTCTGGTCCTACCAGATCCCCGCCGACCTGCAGGACGACATCGGCGGCATACAGTTCGAGTACGACCCGTCGGGTGCATCGGGATGCCCCGCACTGCTGCCTCCGGGATTCACCGTGGTCACCCATGTCGGCGTCGAGGTGACCGAACCCCACGACACCGAGGCGACGTACACCAACACGGCGCAGTCCCTCGTCGACAACCCGGACGCGGGCGGGGAGCACACCGCCACTGATCAGGACGACATCCACCTGCGGCCGATCGACGACGGCGGCGTCGGCGCGGACTTCCTCGACAAGCAGTGGCTGCAGGACGACGTGCCCGCGCTCTCGGCAGGGGTGCGGACGGCGAGGCTGCTGTGGTCGACGGACGGACTCAACATCAGCGAGATGACGCTGACCGATATCTCCGAGACGGTGGATCCGGCCGCCACGGCGGCATCGGTCTACGACGCCTTCGACCTCGTCGCGATCCGTCCGATCACGCCCACCACCGACCCGCTGATCGTGAACGCCGAGATCACCGAGGTCTCGCTGTACCTCGACGGGCTGGGATGGACCGACATCACCGCGCAGGCGTGCGCGGGCGGCTGCGACGGGCAGTTCGGCGGCTACTCCCTCAGCGGCCCGCAGAGCGCGAGCGCGCTCGCGGTGCGCATCGTCTTCTCCGAGAAGGTGGCGGGCGCGGGTGTGGGCACGTCGTACGACCGGCGCCCGGTGGATCTCGACTTCCGCGTGCGCGACACGCTGCGCAGCGACCCGACGCAGTTCGTGCTCGGCGACCTCCACCCGTACACCTACAACACCGTCGACCAGGGGCTGGTCGACAACACCGCCAGCGCGCACGGAGTCAACACGGCCACCGATGTCGACAGCGTCGACGTCGCCGACGACACCATCCTCATCGTCGACCAGCCGATCAACGCCACGCTCACCAAGCAGTTCGACCAGGATGCGCTCGGTCTTCCCGATCCCACGCTCGGCGTCGATCCGGCTGACTACCCCCTGATCACCGGCACGCTCGTCGCCGAGAACACGTCGGCGGCCCGGGTGACCGGCATGGTGATCACCGACCCGGATCCGGCGCAGGCCGCCCCGACGGCGTTCGACACGCTGAACCTCTACGACATCGACTCGATCCAGCTCCCGTCCGGCATCACGCAGGCCGAGACGACCGTCACCCTCACCCGGGGCGCCACCCCCACCGACTACACGTACGCCGAGGCGCTCGCACTCACCGCCGCGGACCTGGCCGATGTGACCGGGGTCTCCGTGGCGTTCCGCGACAACGCCGGCGGTGCCGTGATCCCCACCGGCGGCAAGGGGGGCATCACCCTCACGTGGCAGCTGCGCGAGGTGCTGCGCTCCGACCCGAGCACCCCGGTCGACGTCACCGCGCCGGGCGAGAGCATCGAGAACGATGCGAGCACGCAGCTCGAGAGCCCTGTGCTCACGGACTGCGCGGACAACCAGTGCGGCACCGGTGCCGCCACGGCGAACGACGACTTCCAGATCGTCGACGCGAGCTACACGATCACGACGACGAAGGCGATCACGCCCGAGTCGGTCTACGAGGACCAGTCGAAGGACTACGTGACGCAGCTCGGGGGCCGCCCGAACGGCACGGCGCGCGCAACCTTCTTCAGCCTCACGGACACCACGCCGACGTTCTGGAACACGATGGACTACACGGGGGCGCAGATCACCGTGCCCGCCCCCGTGAACCGGGTCGCGATGGACGTGCTCGTCGACGACGACGCCGGCAGCGACGTGGAGTACACCGAGACGGCCGGCGTGCTGGAGGCGACCTGCAACGGCGCGCCGCTGACGGACTCCTCGCCGTGCTGGGCGGACGGCGACTGGGTCGCTGCCAACCCCGGTCAGACCGTCGTCTTCGACCTGCCCACCGGCGTCACCGAGAAGGGCACGGTCGTCGGCGTGCGGTTCCGCGCCCAGCAGGTCGACGGCGACGGGAACGTGCTCCAGTGGGAGCGGCCGTACAACCCCCAGCTCACGTTCGCGCTTTCGACGACCCGCCGCGACTTCCTCCGCAGCGACCCGTCGGTCCAGGTGTCGACGACCCGCCCCGACCTCTCACCGAACCCCGGCGAGACGTCGCTCGGAGTGATCAGTGACGACGTGCAGTCCTCCAGCACGGCGCAGTTCGGCGCCCAGACGTTCGCGGCGACCGGTGAGGCGGCCGACACGACCGTCGTCCTGCATCGGCCGAACGCGGTGAAGGTCACCAAGACGCGCGGGTCGTCGGCGCTCGTCAGCCAGTCCGGCGCGATCCCCTACGTCATCACCGTCACCAACACCGGCCAGTGGAACATGACCGGACTGACCGTCGTCGATCAGGTGCAGACGGATGCCGAGGGCTCGCTGCTCGTCGAGCCCGACCCGACCGCGTACACGTTCGCGCTGAGCGGGTCCGGGGCTCCGAGCGGCGACCCCGGGTTCACGGCATCCCTCGACGAGACCACCGGCGTGCTCACGATCCAGTCTCCCGCCGACTTCGTGTTCAACGCGGGCTGGACGCTCAGGGTGAACGCGCCTCTGCTCTTCCGGGATGACGTCACCCCCGACATGACGGTGTCGAACGAGGTCACCGTCTCGTCGGACCGCCTGTTCGAGACCTGTGAGGGCACGACGGTCGTGAACGGCGAGGACCTCTGGCCCAAGCCGATCGAGAACACGCCCCCCGGGGTGCCGGACTGCTCGGCCGACACCTCGGTCGCGCCCATCGCGATCGCCACGATCGCCGCCAAGAAGTACGTCAAGGGTGACGGCGCCGGAGACCCGGCGACCGACGACGACGACCTCGGCGTGCTGAACGTGAACGGCGACGGCAGTGCCTGCGACCCGAGTCTGCCCGGTGTGCTCAACGAGGGCTTCTATTCGTACCCCTGTGCGCCGGTCACCCGGCCCGGCGGTGAGGAGACGTGGCGTCTGGACTTCACGAACGCCGGCAACACCAGTGCGCGGGTCATCGCCGCGCTCGACGTCCTCCCCTCCGTGGGCGACCAGGGCGTCATCGTGCCAGGTGGCCGCGGGTCGCAGTTCCCCGTCACCGTGAGCGGCCAGCTGGACGCCAACTTCGGTGAGCTCGCGGACAGCGCCTACCTCACGGGCGGCATCCTCATCTCGCCGTTCGAGCTGAGCCAGTCGTGCAACGCGAACGCGATCCGGGTGTGGACCGAGGGCGCGGACCCGCTTCCCGAATGCGACTTCCAGTGGCAGCGGTCGGACGAGAGCACGCCTGCGCAGCTCGCGGCGATGCGCAGCTTCATGATCGTGCTGATGTACGACAACACTGACGGCGTGTCTCCCGCACCCGGCCTGCGGCCCGGCGAGACCCTGCGGATCACCTACAACACGGTCACGCCGTACGTGCTGCCGCCGGCCTCGGCCGACCCGGAAGGCCTGCCGGTCGCGTACAACTCCTTCGCCACGGCATCCCGCTCCAACGCGACCGTGACCCAGCCGGAGCGCCCGTCGCTGATCGTCGAACCCCAGAAGGTGGGGGTTGCGGCCGCGACCGGTCAGCTGTTGCTGTCGAAGGAGGTCGACGCGCCCGAATTCGCGACCGACGTCGATCTGCCCGACAGCTACCCGCTTCTGGTGACCTGCACCTCGGGCGGGCAGCCGGTCACGCTGCAGCACGCGGACGGCAGCGACGCGAGTCGCCCGTCCGTCGATGCCGACGGGACAGTCCTCGAGTACAACAGCATCACCGGGCCGGTGAACCTGCCGCTGTTCTCGACGTGCACGGTCGTGGAGGATCCGGCGATCCCCGGAGTGACCGTGACCGTCGACCCCGAGGACGGCGTGATCGCCGACCGGGACTGGAGCGACGAGCCTGCTGTCTGGAACGCCTACTCCGGCGACCCCGAGCAGTCCTCCATCCAGATCACCAACGTCTTCGCGGCCGGCGGGTTCACCGTCGAGAAGTCCGTCGACAACGGCGGTGCAGAGAACCAGGACGGCGACCCGATCGTGTACGAGCGCACGTACACGTTCGAGGCGAGCTGCATCTACCTGGGCCAGGAGACGATCCCCGAGGCCGACCGCGTGTTCACGCTCGCCGATGGCGGGTCGAAGGCGTTCTCCGGCATCCCGGCGGGCGCCGAGTGCACCGTGACCGAGACGGATGACGCGGGCGCCGGTTCCACGACGGTCGTGGTGACCGAGGACGGCGTCGCGGGCGACGAGGAGGCGACGGATGAGGCAACCTTCACCGTGCTCCCGGACGACGATGGCTCGACCACGGCGCTGACGGTGGTCGGGTTCGACAACATCTACACGGTCGGAGCCGTCGAGGTCACGAAGGTGATCGCGGGCGCGGGTGGCGACGCGTGGGGCGACGCCACCTTCACGGTGGAGATGACGTGCACGCTCGACGGCGTCACGCCGAACCCCGTCTACGAGAGCTCCACGACGCTCAGCCGCGACGACCCGACCTGGCTCGTGACGGGTCTGCCGACCGGCGCGGAGTGCACGATCACCGAATCGGAGGATGGCGGCGCGAACTCCAACAGCGGCACCGCCACCGTCACCGTCGGCGACGACCCCGAGGTTCCCGTCCGGGCCGATGTCACCAACATCTTCACGGTGGGCTCGCTGCAGGTGGAGAAGGAACTCGACGGCGCCCCGGCGAACGCGCTCGATCCCGCGACCACGGACGAGTATGAGGTGAGCCTGTCGTGCACCCGCGAGGTGAATGGAGACACGGTCGACGTCCCCATCCCCGGTGGCGCGACGCGCACGATCACCGGAGCCGGCACCGCGCTGTACGAAGGTCTGCCGACCGGTGCGCTGTGCACGGTGACGGAGACCGATCCCGGTTTCGCGACCGGTGACGTCCAGATCAGCCCTGAGCAGCCGGTCGAGATCGGCGAAGGTCAGACCCCCGTGGTCGTGACCGTGACGAACGTCTTCGAGAACGGCTCCGTCTCGGTCGAGAAGCTCGTCGACGCGCCCGACGGGTTCCCCGTCCCGGCCGAGTTCACAGCGACCGTCTCGTGCACCTGGCAGGGCGCCGATGTGCCGCTGGACAACGGCGGCGTGGTGACGATCGTGCCCGGCGAGGCTCCGGTCGTGATCCCCGACGTGCCGGTCGGCTCGATCTGCACGGTGGAGGAGGATGACTTCGGTCAGGACGCCACCACGGTCACGCCGACGTCGATCACGGTCGACGAAGGCGACCAGACCTTCGCGTTCGAGGTGGAGAACACCTACGAGTGGGCCTCGCTCGAGGTCGGCAAGCTCGTCGAGTCCGACTCGCCGTTCGTGCCGACGCAGTTCGAGTTCCATGTGGTCTGCACCTTCCAGGGCGAGACCGTCGTGGACGAGACGTTCACGCTCGATGCGAACGAGACCGAGACGATCACCGACATCCCTGCGCGGTCGGAGTGCACGATCACCGAGACCGACGACCGCGGAGCCGACGACACGATCACCGAGGCCAATGTCCCGGGTGCCGAGGGTCCGCTCGCGCCGCAGATCGATCAGGAGACGCGCACGGTCGTGATCCCGGAGCTCCAACCCGACAGCACGGCGGTGGTGAACACCGTGACGTACACCAACCTGTACGACGCGACCGCGCTTCTGCTGGTGAAGGAGTTCGAGGGCGGCGGGGCCGACCAGTTCGGCCTCGACCGCACGTTCACGTTCAGGTACGCGTGCGCCTTCGCCGGGGAGGTGGAACTGTCGGGTGAGGTCGAGCTGAACGCCGCGAACGGCTGGAGCTCGCCGGTCACCGATGTCATCGCCGGTTCGTTCTGCGCTGTCGAGGAGGTCGATCTCAACGGCGCCGACGCTGTCGTCATCACTCCGAACGACGGTGTGAACACCGCCGTCGGCACCGGAGTCATCCCGGCCGATGGCGGCCTGGTCACCGTGACCGCGACGAACTGGTACCTCACCGGTTCGGTGGAGGTCACGAAGACGTTCGCCGGCGACGGCGCCGAGAAGTTCGGCACGGCTGCCTACGAGCTGCGGCTGCGCTGCGTCCGCGAGGGCGAGCTCGTCGACATCCCGGGCGGGAACATCCGCATGGTGAGCGCCGACTCTCCGACGGCGCTGTGGGAGAACCTTCCCACCGGCGCGGAGTGCACGCTGGTGGAGGTGGACGACGCCGGGGCGAACTCGACCGAGATCCTCGACGAGGACGGCGATGTCGTCGCCGGCGATGGTGCGGGATACACCTTCACGGTCGAGACCGACCCGACGAACCTCACGGTCGATGACCAGCCGCAGCCGGGCCTCGAGGTGCGCAACACCTTCAACTTCGCCCAGGTCGCGGTCACGAAGACCGTGGACGACAGCGGCGCGGTGGACGCGAACGGCGACCCGGTCGTGTACGGCCCGTTCGAAGTGACGCTCGCCTGCGTATGGAACGAGCAGCAGGTCACCGCCGCCGAGCCGATGACGCAGGCGATCGCCGACGGCGAGACGGTGACGTGGACCGAGCTGCCCGAGGACGCCGAGTGCACCGTCACCGAGACGGACACCGCGGGCGCGGAGTCGACGACGCTCGTGGTCACGCAGGGCGGCGAGACCGGCGACCCGCAGACCGCGACGACCACGCCGCTCGAGCCCCTTCCGAACACGGATGCGGAAGACCAGACGTCAGTGGCGATCACCAACACGTTCGGGGTCAGCGCGCTGAGCATCTCGAAGATCGTCGACGGGACGGGGGCATCGAGTGTGACGCGCACGTTCCCGGTGGACGTGACCTGTGTGCTCGTCGATGCCTCGCACCCCGATCCGGGGCTCATCGTCCGCGAGGCCTCGTACGACATCGGCGGTCCCGACCGCCTCACCGCGGAGATCGAGAACCTGCCTGCCGGCAGTGAGTGCACCGTGACCGAGACGGATGCCGGCGATGCCGCGCAGACCACGATGACCGTGAACGGCGAGGAGCAGCTGGGCACGACCGGCTCGGTGACACTCGCGTCGGGCCAGGTGTCGATCGTGTTCACGAACACGTTCATCGCCCCGCTGCCGCCCACCGGTCTCGAGGGGCGAGCGATGGTGATCGCGCTCGCCGCCGGGTTCGCGGTTGTCGCGGCGGGTGTGGTGCTGGTGCTCGCGGCGATGCGTCGGCGGCGGCTGAGCTGAGCGACAGGGACAGCGACAGCGACAGCGACAGGGGGTGGGACCGGGCATCCGGTCCCACCCCCTCGCCGACGCTCAGATCGCCAGCGTGTGGCGCGCGGCCGGTGCGCCGTGGCGTGTGGACCGCTTCTCGCGGTACCGGCCGATGAGGATGATGATCGAGCCGATCGCGAGGAAGCCGGCCAGGATCACGCCGATGTAGGTGAACGCCGACGAGTAGCCGCCCGCGCCGTGCGGGTCCAGGAACGGGTACGGGTACCACCACGGTGTGGTGCCGTCGGGGTTCGCGACGCGCTCGCCGCGGACCATCGTGTACGTCGTCCATGCCAGCGGGTAGCCGACGAGCACCGCGAGCGACCACCACGGCAGCGCCCGCCGGCGCGGGGCCAGCAGCAGGTCCAGCGCGAAGTAGATCGGCAGGACCACGTGCAGCACCTCGGCCGCGTACTTGTCGAGCATCGCGATCCCGGCGGAGTCGCCGAGTGCGATAGCCGACGGCAGTCCGCGCAGCAGCGCGTTGTAGACCAGCCCGAGCAGCAGCACGGGTCCGGTGACCGCCGCCAGGGCCAGCGCGATGCCGAACGGCTCGCGCACGGAGCCCGGGTGCCGCATCGCCCATGATGCGGCCACGAACAGTGTGATGACGCTGAGCAGCGTCGACACGATCGTGAACAGGCTGAAGTAGTTCGCCAGCACGTCGCCGAGGCCCTGCCCCTGGCGCGCTGCGCGGTCTACGTTGACGATGAATCCAGCGACGACTCCGGAGATCCCAGTGAGTGCCGCGGCGATTCGAAACCATGCCCAGTGCATGTCCTACCCCTTTCGACATCACGCGCTTTGCGTGTCGTTCTGCCCCGTGGACAGATGTACTCCCGTCGATACGGGGGTGTGTCAAACCTTTGTGTCGGCAGCGTGTGGAAAACGCGCGCCCGGTACCTGGTGTTGTCAGGAAGCTACAACGTGTCCACCGTTTGGTGGACAACGTCGACAAAAGCCGCGGAAATCCGGGCGTGTCCACCATTCGGGGGACACGTTTTCACCGTTATGACCAGCTGGTCGCGCGTCAGTGCGGCAGTGCGGAGGAGGGGACGGATGCCGCTGCCCCGGCGTCATCCGCTGCGCCGGCCGCCGCACCGCGGCGGCGTCCCCACCACACGACGAGGGCCCCCGCGGCGACGATCGCGACCGCGATCCCGATGACATAGAGCACCACCGACGGCCAACCGCCAGGGTTGTTCGGGTTGAGGAACGGGTACGGGTACCAGAACGGGTCACCGCTGACCGGGTTCGTGATGAGGGGTCCGCGGATCATCGTGTAGATCACCCACACGATCGGGAACGCGACCACGCTCCAGAGGCTCCGCCAGCCGAGGGCCCGGCGGAGCGGTCCGAGGAACACGTCGAGGAGCAGGAAGATCGGGGCGATGAGATGCAGCACCTCGTTGGACCACGGGATCGGGGCGCTGCCCTGCGGCAGCTCGATGCCCCGCAGCAGGGTGTTGTAGACGATGCCCGTGATGATCATGTAAGTGCTGACGCACGCCAGCGCCACAGCGAGACCGCGAGGCTCAGCATCCGCTCGGCGTCCTCGGGTGAGGTACCACAGCGCCGCCCATGCGAGCACGACGGCCGCGGCGGCGTTCGAGAGGATTGTGAAGAAGCTGAAGAAGTTCGCGATCGTCGTGGTGACGTCGCGGCCGAGCTCGATGGCGGTGCCGATCGACTTCGCCAGCTGCGCCGCGATCGCGGCGGCGATCAACGCCGCCATCGCGAGTCGCAGCACCGTCCACACCGTCGCCCATCCCCGCGTGCGCGTCATGCGCTCACCATATCGAGTGGGGAGTATCGCGGCGCGTCGCGGTGTGACTCCGCGTGGCACGCGCCGGCGCGAGGGGGCACGAGTCGGGCTAGCCTCGGCCGCGGCGGAGGGACCGCCGTGCCCGAACCGAGGAGGACCACCGTGCCGACGCTGCTGGAGGACGAGGCGCTGCAGTTCGTGCGGGACCTGATCCGCATCGAGACCGTGAACACCGGCGTCGCCGCGACGATCGGCGACGGCGAGACCCGCGCGGCGCGGTGGGTGCAGGAGCGCCTGGCGGAGGTCGGCATCGCGTCGGAGCTCGTCGAGTCGCGCCCCGGGCGCGGGTCTCTCATCGCGCGCCTTCCGGGGAGCGATCCGGATGCCGGCGCCCTGCTCGTGCACGCGCACCTCGACGTCGTGCCCGTCGAGGAGAAGGACTGGACGCACCCGCCGTTCGGCGCCGACATCGACGACGGCTACCTCTACGGCCGCGGTGCCGTGGACATGAAGAACTACGCGGGGACGATCCTCGCGGTCGCGCGGCACTTCGCCCGCGAGGGGATCGTGCCGCGGCGCGACCTGGTGTTCGCGTTCCTCGCCGACGAGGAGAGCGGCGGGGTGTGGGGCGCCGGATGGCTGGTCGAGAACCGGCCCGACCTGTTCGCGGGCGTCACCGAGGCGCTCAGCGAGGTCGGCGGCTTCTCGGTGCCGCTGGCCGACGAGCCCGGCGACGACCGCCGCGCGTACCTCGTCGCCACGAGCGAGAAGGGTGTCGCCTGGTCGACGCTGCGCGCCCGCGGCCACGCGGCGCACGGCTCGCGGCCCACCGACGACAACGCGGTCGTGCGGCTCGCGCAGGCCGTCGCGGCCGTCGGGGCCCACCGGTTCCCGGTCGTGCGCACGCCCGCGCTGCAGCGCTTCCTCGATGTGTTCGGTGCGGCGCGCGGCCTGGCCTTCACCGATGAGTCGCTCGCCGACGACCTCGAGAGCCTCGGGTTCGTCTCATCGCTCGTCGGTGCGACGACACGCAACACCGCGACCCCGACCGTGCTCGACGCCGGCGACAAGACGAACATCATCCCGGCAGAGGCCGCGGCGCGGCTCGACATCCGCATCCTCCCCGGTCAGGACGACGCGCTGCGCGAGGGCCTGCGCGAGCTCGTCGGCGACGACATCGACATCCGTGAGGGGCGCTGGTGGTCGGCGACCGAGGCTCCGGTCGATGCGCCGATCATCGAGGTCCTCCAGGACGCGATCTCGGTCGACGACCCCGACGGCGTGGTCGTGCCGTACCTGCTGCCGGCCAGCACCGACAACAAGCACTTCGCGAGGCTCGGCATCCACGGCTACGGTTTCGTCCCGCTGCGCGTGCCCCGCGACTTCGATGTGTTCGCGCAGTTCCACGCCGCCGACGAGCGGATCCCCGTCGACGCGCTCCACTTCTCGGCGCGGGTGACCGAGCGGATCCTGCGGACCGCCTGACGGACTGACGGGGGGTCACTCCGGCGCGGGCGCCTCTCGGGTGGGTGCGCCCGATTCCTTCCACGCCGGGAAGCCGCCGTCGACGTGGGCGACGTTGGTGAAGCCCTTCGCGCGGAGCTGTTCGGCGACGGGACCGGAGCCGCGGATCGAGCCGCACACGATGACGATGTCCTGGTCCCAGTCGGTGATCTCGGCGAACTTCTCGGGCGAGTCGATGAGGAACTGCGCGTCGAGGTTGTCGCGATCGCCGCGGATGGATCCGGGGATCACGCCGTCGCGCTCGCGGCCGGCGTCGCTGCGCACGTCGATGACGAGGGCGCCCGCGGCGGCGCGCCCGGCGGCCTCTTCGGCGGTGATGAGCGGCGCGTCGAAGGTGGGCTCGGCCGCGGTGTCGGCGGTGTCGGTCATGGCGGGGTGATCCTTTCGGACGGACGGACGGGCGGATGCCGCTCCTCCGCGCCACGCTATGGCCGGCGCGCGCGGCTCCAGGCATGCGTCCGTCACACGGCGCCATGATCCGTCACGCGCCGTCGCGAGCGGCCCGGGGCTCTGTGACGCCGCGCGACCTCGCGTGGCCTTGCGCGCCCTCGCGTGGCCTCGTACGACAACGCGTCGCCGGGTCCGCGCCCGCCGGGCGGTGCTGCCCGAGGCGCGTCGCCGGGGGACCGGCGAGGCCCTCATGACCGAGGCGATCGCCCGCGCACGGGCGTCGGGGCTCCGCCCTCGTGCTCGACACCGGTCCGCCCGTCACCCCGGTGCGGGCATCAGCGTCTCGAGGTCGCGGTGGTGGTCGACGCGAACGCGCCGGCCCCGGCCCGCATACGCGTGGTGCCATGGTCAGAACGGCGCGTCGCCGTGGTCCGTCGAGCGGAACACCGGCACGGCGCGTTCCGGCTTGACGAGGTACCGGCGACCGGAGGGGGAGGTCCACAGGATCGCACCGCCCGAACCCGCGACCTGTTCGATCGTCCAGTCGGTGTGGTGTCGCACGGTGTGGTGCCCTTCGCAGAGCGGCCCGAGATTCGTCAGCTCGGTGCGTCCGCCGAGCGCCCAATCGACGTTGTGATCGATGTCGCACCGGGAGGCCGGCATCCCGCAGCCGGGTCCCATGCACCGATCCGCGCGCCACTTGACCAGCTTCTGAAGCGCCGGCGGGGGCCGGTACTGATCGCGACCGACGGAGAGCACCATGCCCGTCTCGGGGTGGGTGAGCACCCGCGTCCAGCCGGGCGCGCCGCCCGCCAGTTGCCGCGCCAGGGGCAAGGGGAGAGGCCCGATGCCCTCGACGACCGGTGGGTCGATCGCGGCGGCTGCGCGGGACGCGTCGGACTCGTGGAGGAGAGCGAGCACCGGGACCGTGACGAAAACCGTCGCCCGCACACCGCGGGCCTGCTCGGGATGAGCCTCGACAGCACCGTCGATGAGGAGGTCGAGCACGACATCGGCGCGTGCCTGGTCGAGGGTGCGCGTGTCGCCGTCGGCCGCCTTGACGACCTTGGCCATCGCGGTGGCCCGTGACTGTACGGCGGTGATCGCGACCATGGGGGCGTACAGATGCAGCCAACCCATCCCGTCGTCGTCGGGCTCGACCGCGATGCGCCGCTTCGTGACGGCCCGCTCGTATCGCTCGGTCAGCGTCGCCGAACGCACGGCGTCGATGAGAGCGCGCAGCTTGCGCCGGAACGTGCCCACCGGCTCCGCCTCGGCCAGCGCGAGGCCCGGCTCGAGCACCTGCGCGCGGAACTCCGGTTCGAGTTCGTTCACCGCGGAGACCAGGATCTCGGCGTGCCGCTCCGTGATGCGCGCGCGCTCCATCGAGGCCAGCACCGCCGGGTAGGTGTGCACCATCGCCTCTGCGAGGGCGAGCAGGTCACCGGCGGCGTGCTCGGTGATGCGCAGCGCGGCCGCGAGTTCGAGCCGAACTCCCCGCTCCACCACGTCGGTCAGAACCCTGCCGTTGCGGGTCGCCTCGCGAAGTGCCTCACGCCGCATCACGTCGATGCGCACCAGCCGCTGCGCGGCGAGCACCGTCATCATGTCGGCCGCCTCGAGGACGAGATCGAGCTCATCCGGAAGCACCAGGTGGGGGAGCTCCGGGTCAATGAACATGCTCCGACCATAGAACATATCTCCGACACTGCGACCCCGACCCCTGCGAGCACGTCGGCTGAGCCGGCTCCCGCAGATCGTCAGGCTGCGAGCTCCGCCTGCTCGCCCACGTCCGGCAGGCCGAGGTTCTCCCGCAGCGTCGTGCCCACGTACTCGGGCGGGTAGATCCCGCGCTCCTGCAGCTCGGGGATGAGGCCGTCGACGATGTCGTCGAGCCCTTCCGGCACGAGGTACGGCGAGACATTGAACCCGTCGACAGCGCCCGCGTCGACGTACTGCCCGATCCGATCAGCGATCGTGGAATACCCGCCGACGAAGGTGCGCAGCGACGACCGCTTGATGACGAACTCGCGGATCGAGAGGCCCTCGGCGGCCGCGCTCTCGCGCCACTCGCGCGCCGTCTCGACCGCGCGGCGGCCCTGGAACAGCGACCCGCGCTGCCCGTCCACCTCGTCGACGACGGGGTCGATGTCGGGCAGGGGTCCGTCGGCGTCGAACTCGGAGAGGTCGCGGCCCCAGATCGGCTCGAGGAAGCGGATCGCCGTCTGCGGCGACACCTGCGCACGCGTGACCCACTCGGCCTTCTCGCGGGCCTCGGCGTCGGTCGCCGCCAGGATGAACTGCGCACCCGGGAAGAACTTGAGGTCCTCCTCACCTCGCCCGTGGCGCGGGAGCCGGCGGCGCACGTCGGCGGCGAACGCCACGGCGTCCTCCAGACCCGGATGCCCCGAGAAGATGACGTCCGCACTCGCCGCGGCGAACTCGCGGCCCTCGTCGGAGTCGCCGGCCTGGAACAGCACCGGTCGCCGCTGCGCGCTCGGCGGCAGCGGCGCAGGACCCTCGAACGACACCAGCTGATCGGCCACCGACACGGGCGTGCCGACGCCGTCCGCTCCGGCATCCCACAGCCGATGCGCGGCCGACACGAACTGCGCCGCCCGGCGATAGCGGTCGGCATGCTCCAGATAGCCGCCGCGACGGAAGTTCGCGCCGGTCCAGGCATTGTCGGTCGTGACGATGTTCCATCCGGCACGACCTTCGCTCAAGAGATCGAGCGAGTTGAGGCGCTTCGCCAGGTCGTACGGGTCGTTGTACGTCGTGTTCTGCGTCGCGACGAGGCCGATGCGCTCGGTGACGGCGGCGAGGGCCGCCAGCTGCGTCTGCGCGTCGGGGCGGCCGGCGATGTCGAGGTCGTGGATGCGCCCGAAGTGCTCGCGCAGCCGCAGGCCCTCGCCGAGGAAGAACGCCGAGAAGAGCCCGCGCTCGGCGGTCTCTGCGATGCGGCGGAACGACTCGAAGTCGTACTGCGACCCGCTGCGGTCGCTCGACCAGATGGTGCCGAAGTTGACCCCCTGGAAGAAGACACCGAACTGGATGCGACGGGACGTGGTCATGCGAACTCCTTCACGGCGGCATAGCGGTTGACAGGCCTGTCGAGTCCGAGCGCGTCGCGCAAGGTCTCCCCGGCGCGCGGCGAACGGAAGCCGATCCGCTCCCGCAGCGCCGGCAGCACCGCGCGACCGACCTCTTCGAGATCGTCATCGAGTTCCGCGATGTGCAGGCGTACACCATCCACGGATGCTGCGAGCTCCGCGATGAGCGCGACCAGACCGCCCGCCTCGCCGGCGTAGCGCAGGCGTCCGACCTCCGGCCAGGGCCCCAGCACGGACAGCCGCCGCGCGGCGGACACGCCGCGCGCGCCGAGCACCACCTCGACCTCGGCCCAGACGAGGTTCGCGCCCGCCGCACGTGCGCGGGCGGCGGCATCCGTGATCTCCGCTGCATCAACACCCGTGACCACAGCGACATCCGCACCCGCGGTGCCCGCGGGCGCCACCACCACGAGCTGCCCCTGCGGCGGCCGTGGCGTGATGAGCGGGCCCTTCACCGAGAAGCTCTCGCCCTCGAAGTCGACGTAGTGCAGCCTGTCGGCGTCGAGATACCGGCCGGTCGCGACGTCCAGGATGACGGCGTCGTCCTCCCACGAGTCCCAGAGCCGGCGGGCGACTTCGATGACGTCCGCGCGCTCGCGGTCGAGCTCGGCGTCGGTCAACGCCTCGCGTCCGTACGCGGCGGCTTCGCGCGCGGACCCGGAGGCCGCGGCGATCCAGCCCGCGCGTCCGTTCGAGGTCCAATCGAGGCTCGCGAGCTGCGTGGCCACGTGGAACGGCTCGCTGTAGGCGACGTGCGCGACCGGCACGAGCCCGATGGCGGAGGTGAGCGGCGCGACGAACGCCGCGCGCTGCACGGCGTCCAGACGCGCGACCGCATCCCCCACCGGCAGCGGCGAGTCGTCGAACGTGACCGCGGTGAAGCCGAGTCGCTCGGCGCTCGCGACGCGCGAGGCGAGAAGGCGGGGCGACAGCGCAGCGGAGGCGGAGGATGCCGCGGGGTGGGCGCCGTGGGCGTCCAGCTCCAGGGCGACAGCGAACGGGGTGTCGGACATGCGAGCCACGGTAGGTCTCCGCGCCCGTACCGACCCCTCCTGCGTCGCCGGGTTCCGGAGTGTGACGCCGCGTTGCGGACCGTCACGATCCGTGTCGCCTGAGGGCCCGCGCGGCTGGGCCCCCGGCGCGGCAGCGCCCTACCTTCGGCCTACCGGCGCACCCCGCAGACCACCCGCGCCCCGACCGAGGAGCCCCTCATGACCGACACACTTCCGCGCCAGGCAGGCGCCGCCGAGGCCGCGCCGTCGTCCGCGGCGTCGTCGCGCGTCGACCTCGGCGAGCTCCGCGTGGTCCACACCCGGCATTGGTTCCGGTGGTCGATCGGCGTCGTCGTGCTGTTCGTCGTCGCCCAGTTCGCCTGGTCGCTGGTCACGAACGAGAACTACGAGTGGGACGTCTTCGCCCACTACTTCCTCTCGGAGCCGGTGCTGCAGGGCGTCGGCATCACGCTGGCACTCACCGTGATCTCGGCGACCATCGGCTTCTTCCTCGGCACGCTCCTCGCCCTCGCCCGTCTGGCGAAGTCGCCGCTGCTCAACTCCGCCGCCTGGGTCTTCATCTGGTTCTTCCGCTCGGTGCCGCTCGTGGTGCAGATCATCGTCTGGTACAACCTCGGCTACCTGTATCCGGCCCTCGGCCTCGGCACCCCGTTCACGACCGACTTCTGGATCGTCGAGTTCCCGACCGTGCAGCTCATCAGCGCCTTCGCGGCCGCCATCCTCGGGCTCAGCCTCAACCAGGCCGCCTACTCGGCGGAGATCATCCGCGGCGGCCTGCTGTCGGTCGACCAGGGCCAGCTCGAGGCGGCAGCGGCACTCGGCATCCCGCCGCGCCGCAGGTTGACCCGCATCATCCTGCCGCAGGCGATGCGCTCGATCGTCCCCAACGCCACCAACGAGGTGATCGGCCTCGTCAAGGGCGCGTCGGTGGTGTTCGTGATCGCGATCCCCGAGGTGTTCTACGCCGTGCAGGTCATCTACAACCGCAACAGCCGCGTGGTCCCGCTGCTGCTCGTCGCGGTGGTCTGGTACACGATCATCACCACGATCCTGAGCATCGCGCAGTACTACATCGAGCGGCACTACGCCCGCGGCACCGTCCGCGTGCTGCCGCCGACGCCCGTGCAGCGGGCCCGCCACTGGATCGCGGTGCAGTGGGCGCGTCTGGGCGACTCCGGTGCGTCCCCACCTCCTCTGGAGGGATCGGATGCTGCGCCCCTGGCGACTGCGACACAGCACAGCAATGGCAACGACGCGAAGTTCGGAGGGCGCTGACATGAGCACCACCATCGTCCAGGCCCCGGCGGAGACCACTACGAAGGGCCTCGTCGAGATCCACAACGTCCACAAGAGCTACGGCGGCGTCGCGGTGCTGAGCGGCATCGACCTGACCGTCGAGCCTGGCGAGGTCGTCGCGATCCTCGGGCCGAGCGGCTCGGGCAAGTCGACGCTCCTGCGCACGATCAACCACCTCGAGAGCGTCGACCGGGGCTCGGTCACTGTCGACGGCCAGCTCATCGGGTACGAGCTGCGCGGCGGCAAGCTCTACGAGCTGCGCGAGCGGGAGGTGCTGGAGCGCCGCACGCAGATCGGCATCGTCTTCCAGAACTTCAACCTCTTCCCGCACCTGACCGCGCTCGAGAACGTCACCGAGGCACCCGTCGCGCTCGGCCGGCTCTCGAAGGACGACGCCCGCGAGCTCGCGCTGGGCCTGCTCGATCGCGTGGGACTCGCCGACAAGGCCGAGCACTACCCCCGGCAGCTGTCGGGCGGCCAGCAGCAGCGCGTCGCGATCGCCCGCGCGCTCGCGCTCAAGCCCAGGGTGATCCTGTTCGACGAGCCGACCAGCGCCCTCGATCCGGAGCTCGTCGGCGAGGTGCTCGACGTCATCCGCGACCTCGCGCAGCTCGGCACGACGCTCGTGATCGTCACGCACGAGGTCGGGTTCGCCCGCGAGGTCGCCGACCGCGTCGTGTTCCTCGACGGCGGCCGCGTCATCGAGCAGGGCCCGCCCGCCGAGGTGCTCGTCACCCCGAAGCACCCCCGCGTCCAGGACTTCCTCGCGAAGGTCCTGGCCTGAACCCCCCGAGATCTCGCCTTCGAGTCCTCGCCCGAGAAAAGGAAACACAGCAATGGCACTGAGCAAGAAGCAAGGCATCGCGGTCGGCGTCGGCGTCGTCGCGGTGGCCGCGATCGTCGGCGGCATCGTCTGGGGCGTCAACCAGAACGCCCCGGCCGAGGCGGCCGCCCCCGAGGCGACCGAGGAGTCGGCGAACGTCACGACCGACGAGATCCAGTGGGTCCGTCTCGACGAGCCCGTCGCCGAAGCCGTCGAGGCGCTGGAGGCGAGCGGCTTCGAGCCGGTCGAGCCGGGCAAGCTCACGGTGGCGCACTCCGCGTACGTCCCGCCGCTGGGCTACATCCCCGAGGGCGAGTCGAACCCCGCCGGCACCGAGCCGAACATCGGCGCCCTGATCGCCGACGCGCTCGGCCTGGAGTACAACCCGGTCGTCGTCGCGTGGGCCGATTGGCCCCTCGGCATCCAGTCGGGCAAGTACGACCTCATCACCTCGAACGTCACCGTGACCGAGGAGCGCAAGGAGCTCTACGACTTCGCGAGCTACCGCGAGGACCTCCTCGGCTTCTACGTGAAGAGCGACAGCGACATCGAGAAGATCGAGGAGGCCGCCGACATCACGGGCCTCAAGATCGCGGTCGGCTCGGGCACGAACCAGGAGCAGGTGCTGCTCGCGTGGAACGAAGAGCTCGAGGCCGCCGGCGAAGAGCCGGCGGAGCTGCAGTACTTCGACGACAACGCCGCGACCGTGCTGGCGCTGCAGTCGGGCCGCATCGACGCGACCTTCGGTCCGAACGCGACGTCGGCCTGGGCCGCTCGCGAGACCGGTGACACCAAGCTCGTCGGCCTCGTGCCCGGCGGCTGGCCGCTGACGGCGAACATCGCCGCCGCGACCGCCAAGGGCAACGGGCTCATCGAGCCGGTGGCCATCGCGCTCAACCATCTCATCGAGAACGGCCAGTACGACGAGGTCCTCGAGATCTGGGACCTCACGTCCGAGCGGGTCGACGAGAGCCTCGTCAACCCGCCGGGACTGCCCAAGTCCTGACAGATCGGCACAGAATCGGAGGTTTCGGACGACACGCCGGGGACGGATGCTGCCACCCGGCGTGTCGCCGGGACCCTCCGATTCTGTGCCCTCGTTCTCCACGTCTGCACCACGACCAGGGAGCACCCATGTCCCGCGTTCCGCTCTCCGTCCTCGACCTGTCGCCCTTCGGCTCGGGTCAGACACCCGCCGACGGCCTCCGCGCCAGCATCGGCCTGGCGCGTGCGGCCGAGCGCCTCGGCTACCGGCGCTACTGGGTGGCCGAGCACCACTTCAACCCCGGGATCGCCGGCGCCGCGCCGCACGTGCTGCTGGCTTCCGTCGCGGCCGTGACGCACAGCATCCGTATCGGCACCGCCGCCACCATCATCGGCAACTACTCGCCGGCGCAGGTCGCCGAGGCCGCCGGCGTCGTGGCGCAGCTGCACCCGGGCCGGTTCGACCTCGGCATCGGGCGCTCCGGATCACGCAGCGCGGCGGCGGCCGCGCTGCCCGCCGCACCGGAGGATCGCGTCGTCGACGGGCTCCTGCTGCCCGCTGCCCGTCCGTTCGCCGGGTTCGACTCGGAGCGCTTCGTCGTGCAGGCGCGGCTGCTCGGCCGAACCGAGGCCGACGCCGAGCGCTTCGCGGACGAGGTCGCCGACATCCTGTCGTTCTTCGACGGCACGTTCTCACCCCCCGAAGACGTGCCGATCCACGTCACGCCCGCCGAGGGCGCCGACGTCACGGTGTGGATCCACGGCTCGACTGCCGGTCCCAGTGCGCGCCTGGCCGGCGAGCTCGGGCTTCCGTTCGGCGCGAACTACCACGTCGCCCCCGGCTTCGTGCTCGAGGCGATCGCCGAGTACCGCGCCGCGTTCCGCCCGGGCCGCATCGCCGAGCCCTACGTCATCGTGTCGGTCGACGCCGTCGTCGCCGAGACGGATGCCGCGGCCCGCCGCCTCGCCGCGGGTTACGGTCGATGGGTGCACAGCATCCGCGCCGGCCAGGGCGCCGTCCCCTTCCCCTCGCCCGACGAGGCCGCGGCCGATCCGCTGACGGCCGAGGAGCTCGCGGTCGTCCGCGACCGCCTCGACACGCAGTTCGTCGGATCGGCGCAGACCGTGGTCGAGCGCCTCGAGACGCTGCAGCGGGTGACCGGTGCCGACGAGCTCCTCGTCACCACGGCCACGCACGACACCGTGGACCGGGTGCGCTCGTACGAGCTGCTGGGCGAGGCGTGGGACTCGGGCGGCGCCGAGCCTGCCGCGAACGCCGCGGGCGCCGCATCCGAGTCTCCGGAATGGACCATCCGGCTCGTCCGCGCCGACGAGTACGACCGCGCGGGAGAGGTGACCGCCCAGGCGTACGTGTCGAGCTACGACTCGCTGTCGGACGAGTACGTCGCCTCGCTGCGAGACGTCGCCAGTCGCGTGGGAGCGGGCGACGTCTGGGTCGCGGCCGAGCCCGGAGGGGAGATCCTCGGCACCGTGTGGGTGGCGCGTCCGAACCGCCCGCTCGCGGAGGTCGCGCAGCCCGGAGAGACGGACTTCCGGCAGCTCGCCGTGGCTCCTGCCGCCCGCGGGCGAGGGATCGGCGAGGCGCTCACCCGTCACGTCATCGGCCTCGCGCGCGAGCGCGGCTCGCACCGCGTGGTGATGAACAGCGGTCCCGAGATGACCGGGGCGCACGCGCTGTACGCCAAGCTCGGCTTCCGCCGGATCTCGGAGCGCGAGGGGCTGAAGGAGGTGCAGCCCGGTCGCTGGATCGAGCTGTACACGTTCGGCTACGACCTCGCGCCCGAGCCCGCGGACGCATCGCGGGGCGAGCGGGCATCGTTCGGTCGATCCTCCTGAGACGGGGAGTCTCAAATGCTGCATGATGGGTTCAGCATTCGGGACGGGAGCCTTCCATTTCGACACCTCAGCAGCCGACTGATGAGCTCGAAGAGTTCACGCAGCTGATCAGTCAGGAGCAGATGTTCGGCGGTCCGCCGCGGCGCGCGGTGGATCCCGAGGCGCGGCGCCGCCGACGGCGCATCGGCTGGATCGTCACGGCGATCGTGCTCGTCGTGCTGCTCGCCGTCCCCAGCGGGTACGTGTGGTGGGCACTGACGGCACCGGTGAGCGCGCCGCTCGTCGAGACGCACGAGCCGCCCGTGACGGTGCCGGCGGCTGCCGCGGTCGCTCTGCCGTCCACTGGCGCTTCGGCGATCGCCGTCGCCGGTGGCGACGAGTACCTCGGGGCCGAGGCGAGCGGCATCTGGGCGACGAGCGGGACGAGCGAGCCGCAGTCGATCGCGAGCATCACCAAGGTCATCACGGCGCTCGTGATCCTCGATCGTCATCCCCTGGCGGATGCCGCGGATCCCGGACCGACGATCACCTTCAGCAAGGCCGACCATGACCTCTATGACCAGTACTACGTGCGCGGCGCGACCATCGCGGCGATGCCGACGGGTAGCTCGATGTCGCTGCACGACGCGCTCGCGACGATGCTCATCCCCTCGGCGAGCAATTACGCGGAGGCGGTCTCGACGTGGGCGTTCGGCTC
Organism: Microbacterium sp. Soil_C_42; assembly: GCF_057656735.1. Taxonomy (NCBI): domain Bacteria; kingdom Bacillati; phylum Actinomycetota; class Actinomycetes; order Micrococcales; family Microbacteriaceae; genus Microbacterium; species Microbacterium sp. Soil_C_42. Next base: position 18,187 of record NZ_JBDGJU010000026.1, on the reverse strand, counting down.
GCAGGGCGCGTTCCGCGGGGCCGCCCAGCGGTGGCTCGCCGCGAACGGGCTCACCGGCACGACGATCGTCGAGCCGACCGGCCTCGACGCGCGCAACACCAGCACCCCGGCCGACCTCATCGCGCTCGGCAAGCTCGCCGCCGCCCATCCCGTGATCTCGAGCATCGTCGCGACGCGCTCGCTGACGCTGCCCGGTCCTGGCGCGATGCAGAACACCAACGACCTCCTCGGCAGCAACGGGATCACCGGGCTCAAGACGGGCAACCTGGGCGAGGGCACCTACAACCTGCTGTTCACCGCATTCCTCCCCGTCGGAACGGCGCAGCCGCTCAGCGTGACCGGGGTGGTGCTCGGCGGCTTCACCCGCGCGAACGTCAATCACGACGTGATGAGGCTGATCGACAGCATCCGTGCCGGCTTCCACGAGGTGCCGCTCGCCAAGCGCGATCAGCCGGTCGGCACGATCACGACGAGATGGGGTGAGTCGGCGCAGATCGTCGTCTCGGACTACGCGACGATCTTCACGTGGTCCGACACCCCGATCACCGTCGAGATGACGACGACCACGCCGAAGACGTACACCGACGGCGAAGAGGTCGGGAGCATCACGTGGACCGCGGGTCCGAACACGGTGACGGTTCCGATCGAGATCGAGGGCACCATCGTCCCGCCGACCGACTCCTGGCGTCTCACGCACCCGGGTGAGCTCGGCGGGGAGTAGGACTGCGGCGGGCGGGCTCAGCGGCGCGCGCGGACGCGCAGCGCGCGGAGGTAGCGGCGGCGGGCGACCGCTTGAGCGACGAGGAGCACCGGGTACAGCGCGCGCCAGCGTCCGCGACCGGGCCGCGTCAGCGAGCGGACGGTGAGGATCACCGAGCCGGCGTCGCGGTGCACGATGAAGGCCTCTTCTCCGGTGACCGGGTGGCCGGGGAGCGTCCGATAGGCGAAGCCGACGCGGTCGCTCTCATCGACGACGGCCCCGACCTCGACGGGCTCACGCACCGACAGCCCGAACGGGTGCGCCGTGATGACCGGGCGGTCGCCGGGTCGGACCGCGGCCGCCGCCGGCGAGACGGTGAAGCCGCTCCGGGTCTTGACGCCCCACCGCAGCACCTCGGTGCTCGCCCAGGTCCAGATCTCCGGTCCGTCGCCGAGGCGGGTGGACCTCTCCCAGCGCCGGAAGCCCTGAGGATGCTCGCGCCAGTCCGCGCTCGCCGGCTGCGTCAAGGACATCCGTTCGCCGTCGTCCACGCTTCGATACTGCCACCGCCCTGCGGCTGAGCTGGGACTCTGTCGCGCAGAGCGCCGCCACCCTAGAGTCGGGACCGTGAAGCGAATGTGGCCGTTCCTCGTGCCCGGCGTGATCCTCGGGGCCATCGGCCTGGTGTGGACGCTGCAGGGTGTCGGCGTGCTGCAGGGGTCGGCGATGACCGGGTCCCCGCTGTGGGCGACGGTCGGCCCGATCGTGCTCGTCGTCGGCCTGGTGCTGATCTGGATCGGGATCGCTCGGCGCCGCCGCAGTCGCTGACGGGCTCGATTCCCACGGATAATGGCGGGGATGGAGCCCTGGGAGACCCACGAGTGGTTCGCGGACTACCTCGACGCGTGCAATCGGCACGACCTCGACGCGATCCGCGCGTTCGTCGCTCCGTCCGTCCGGCGCGCCCACCTGCCGGGCGGGGCGGATGCCTGGGTGTCCGACGTGTCCGACCTGTTCCACGCGTTCCCCGACTGGCGCTGGCGTCGCATCCAGCTCGTCGTCGAGGACGATCGCGTCGCGGCTCACCTGCGCGGCAACGGCACCCACCTCGGTGTGTTCCGGGGGATCGCGCCGACCCGGCGGCACGTCAACGTCGCCGAGTTCGCGATGTACCGGCTGGTGAACCGGCGCATCGCCGAGTTCACGGGTTCGGGGGACTTCGAACTGCTCGCACAGCTCGGCGACACCGAACGATAGACCGCGCGGACCCGGAGACCGCCCTGAACCGTCACGAACCCGCCGGACTCACACCGCGGCGAGTTCGGGCGTGCGCCGGCCGAGCGGGTCGGACTGCGTCCACAGCGTCGTCGGGAACTCGCGCCGCAGTACCGGAGCGACCTCTTCGGCGAACCGCTCGAGGATCTCGAGCTGCCGCGCGAACGGCACCGTCGTCGGCAGGCTGATCGACTGCAGGTCGTGCCCGAGCCGACCGTGGAACCGCGCGATCTTGTCGATCACCTGCTGCGGCGTGCCGACGAGCGCGGGGCCCTCGGCGACGGCGTGCTCGATGTCGCGGAAGGGGGTGTTGTTCCCGGGCACGTTGGTGGCGGCGACGATCGCGTTGTACACCGGGCCGTACTGCGCGATCGCCTCCTGTGTCGTGTCGGCGATGAAGAGCGCTCCCGAGCCCGCAGCGACGAAGGCGCTCGCCGGATCGTGGCCGTGTCGCGCGAACTCGGAGCGGTAGTGGTCGACCAGCACCCCGTAGTTCTCGAGGGGCTGGATCGCGTTCGCGCTGAACAGCGGATCCCCGAAGCGCGCGGCGAGCCCCGCAGAGAAGAGCGTCGTCGCCGAGCCGTGCCACACGCGCGGCGCTCCGGCGAAGGGTCGCGGCAGCGTGGTGACGCCGGTCAAGGCCCGCGTGAACTCGCTGCCCGGCCACGTGACGTCCTCCTCGCGCCAGAGCGTCCGCAGCAGCTCGTACTTCTCGGCGAGCAGCTCCCACTGGTCGTCGATGTCGAGCCCGAAGAGGGGGAACTGCGCGACCTCGTTGCCCTTGCCGACCGTGATGTCGAGCCGCCCGCCCGAGAGCTGGTCGATGGTCGCGTAGTCCTCGGCGACGCGCACCGGATCCAGCACCGAGAGCACGGTCACGCCGGAATTGAGACGGATGCTGCGCGTCCGGGCCGCGATCGCACCCAGCAGCACCGTCGGCGACGACGAGATGAAGTGCCCGGCGTGACGCTCACCGATGGCCACAGCATCCAATCCCAGCTCTTCGGCGCGGATCGCCTGCTGCAGCGTCTCGGCGAACCGCTCGGCGGGCGAGACCTGATGGCCGGTGATCGGGTCGGCACGGTAGGGGACGATGTCGAGCAGCTGGAACCTCATGCGGCCACCCCCGGCGCGACGAGATCGGCGTTCGAGATGACGCGGGCGAGCGGCGTCTTCTCGCCGGCCTCGATGCCGATCGGCAGGCGGTTGCCCTCCGGCGGCAGCGGGCACGTGGCGAAGTCCGTGTACGCGCAGGGCAGGTTGACGGCGCGGTTGAAGTCGATCGTGGTCCAGCCGTCGGCGTCCGGCGCGTCGATGCCCACCGAGCGGTTCGCGGCGTACGTGGTGATGCCGCTCGTCGCGTCGGTGAACAGCACGAGCAGGTCGCCCGGCGCTTTGCCCTCGAACGCCGTGAGCGAGAACTCCTCGCCCCGCCACGAGAACTCGAGCACGCCGGGGGCGTCGTAGACGTGGGTGAGCCCGTCGACGGCGGCGCCGACCTCGGTCGGGACGGGGGCATCGAACGGGCGGAAGCGCGCCGCGACACGCCAGCGCGGGTTCGGGACGTAGGTCGGGGTGCCCGAGTACTCCGCGAGGAACGGGTGATCGGCGCGGCGCGGCCGCAGGATCGTGTGCCCGCCGCGGATCGCGATCTCGACGGCGCCGGCGATGGCGCCGTCGGTGAAGGTGGGGGTGACGCTGCCGCGTTCGGCGATCTCGCCGAACGCGTGCGTCCCCGTGATCGTCGCGCCGTCGAGCGTGAGGCTCTCGCCGTCGGCGAGCTCCACTTCGACGCCCTCGGCGCCGAGGCGCCACGTGCCGGGCGCGCCCGGCAGGGTGATCGGGGCGGCCCCGAGCCAGTGCAGATCGGTGATCGCGAAGAAGCCGAGGGCGTCGGCCCGGCGCGTCTCGTGCGTGCGGTGCCAGTCCTCCCACTCGCGCCCGAACACGGCGCGATCGACATCGGAGTTGAGGGTGGTGGTCATGGGTGCTCCTCGGTGGGGTGGATGGGGAACGGATGCTGCGGCCCGCGCTGCAACCGCGTTCAGGCGGTCGCCGGCTCCGCGACGCGGGTGCGCGTAGCCGTGCTCGTGTCGGCGTGGAACGTGCGCACGGCGTGGTCGAGCGCGTCGACCGTGAGGGCGATCGAGTCGAGGTCGATGCGCTCGTCGTTGCCGTGGAAGAGCCGGCGGAAGGTGCCGTAGTCCCAGCGCTCGCTGAGCACGCCGAACCCGTAGGCCGGGATGCCGCGGCGCCGGTAGAAGCGGCCGTCGGTGCCGCCCACGCCCAGCATCGGCAGCAGCTCGGCGGACGGGTAGGCGCGGCGCACCGCGCTGCCGAGCGCGTCGAAGAGCGGGGTGTCGATCGGAGACAGGGTGGATTCGCCGAACCAGTCGCCTTCGATCTCGATGTGCTCGATGAGGTCGCCGAGCGCGTCGCGGACGAGGCCCTCGACGTCCTCGCGGGTGACGTCCGGCAGGATGCGGATGTCGAGCTGCACGGTCGCGGTGCCCGGGATGACGTTGCCCTTCTCTCCGGCGCGCACGATCGTCGGTGAGATCGTGGTGTGCGTCGAGGCGTGCGCGAACCCGTCGAGGGCGCCGAGGTGCGGCAGGCCCTCGTAGAACCGGTCGGGGTCGGTGAGCGCGGCCCGGATCTCGGGGTCGAGATCGAGCGCCCCGGCGTACGCGCGCCACTGCGGGGTGATGACAGTGGTGCCGCGGTGTCGCGCGAGGCGGGTCACGGCCTCCGCCGCGATGACCGCGGCGTTGCGCGAGCCCCACGGCGCCGAGCCGTGCCCGGGCGCACCGGTGACGCGCAGCAGGCGGCCGGCGCCACCCTTCTCGCCCACCATGACACCGAGGTGCGGCTGCGCGCCGGCGTGGGCGCCGCCCGATTCGGTCAGCACGTAGTCGGCGTCGATGAGATCGAGGCGGTGCTCGGTGAGCCAGCCGACGCCGAACCGGCTGCCGTTCTCCTCGTCGGCGACCGCTGCGAAGATGAGGTCGCCCCGGGGGCGGAACGTTCCGGTCGCGACCGCCCGCGTCACGACGGCGTACGCGGCGGTGAGGTTGAGCATGTCGATCGCGCCCCGGCCCCACAGCACGCCGTCGACGATCTCGCCGGCGAAAGGGTCGCGCGACCAGCCCGACGGCTCGACGGGCACGACGTCGGTGTGCCCGACGAGCGCGAGCGACGGCGCACTCGGATCGGTGCCCTCGATGCGCACGATGAGCGACTGGCGGCCCGGATGCGGCTCGACGACGACGCCCTCGAGCCCGGAGCCTTCGAAGAAGCGCCGGAGCGTCTGCACCTGCCGGTCCTCGTGACCCGAGCCGGGCGTGCCGTCGTTGACGGCGGCGTTGCGGATCAGCTCCTGCAGCAGCTCGGTCGTCTGCTGCGCCAGTGTCGCCTGCGCACTCATGCGGCCGCCTCGCCCGCGAGCGCCGGCGCCGACAGCGTCGCACCCGGGATCGCCTCGATGAGCCGGCGCGTGTACTCCTCGCGCGGCGCGCCGAGCACCTGCGCGGTCGGGCCCTGCTCGACGATGCGGCCGTGCTGCATCACCGCGACGCGGTCAGAGATCTCGCGGACCACGGCGAGGTCGTGGCTGATGAACAGGTACGACACCCCGACGTCGCGCTGCACCGCGGCGAGGAGATCGAGGATCTGCGCCTGCACCGACACGTCGAGCGCCGACACCGCCTCGTCGAGCACGACGAGATCGGGACGCAGCGCGAGCGCGCGTGCGATGGCCACGCGCTGCCGCTGGCCGCCCGAGAGCTCGGCCGGCCGCCGCGACGCGGTGCTCGCCGGCAGCGCCACCTGGTCGATCAGCTCGCGCACGCGGCGCGCCCGCTCGGCCTTGTCGACGCCGAACGCCCGCAGCGGCTCGTCGATCACCTCGGCGATCGTGAAGCGCGGGTTGAGAGATGCGAACGGGCTCTGGTAGACGAGCTGGAACCGCCGGCGCAGCGCGCGCAGCTGTTCACGACTCGCGGCGACGAGATCGTCTCCGTCGAAACGGATGCTGCCCGCCGACGGCTTCTCCAGCCGGAGTGCCAGTCGCGCCGTCGTGCTCTTGCCCGACCCCGACTCGCCCACGATCGCGAGCGTCTCGCCTCGGTCGATGCGGAACGTGACGTCGTCGACGGCGAGGAGCTTCTCGCGGCCGGGGAGGGGGAACTCCTTGCGGAGACCCGTGACTTCGAGGAGTGCCGGGGTGGCAGCATCCGGTTCCGTCCGCAGCGGTCGCTCGGACACGCGCACCGTCCCGCCGCGCAGCCCGGGTGCCGCGGCGATGAGCGCGCGGGTGTACGGGTGCTGCGGGTTCTCGAGCACCTGACGTGCGGCGCCCGTCTCGACGATCTCGCCGTTCTGCATCACGATGATGCGGTCGGCGCGGTCGGCGGCGACGCCGAGGTCGTGCGTGATGAGCAGCACGGCGGTGCCGAGCGTCGACGCCAGCGTGTCGATGTGGTCGAGGATCTGCTTCTGCACGGTGACGTCGAGCGCGCTCGTGGGCTCGTCGGCGATCACGAGCTTCGGCTCGGCGGCCAGTGCCGTCGCGATGAGGGCGCGCTGCTTCATGCCGCCCGAGAACTGATGCGGGAACTGCCGGGCGCGCGCCTCGGGCTCGCCGATGCCGGCCAGACGCAGCAGCTCGACGGCCTGCGCGTCGGCGCCGCGGCGCGTGGTGAGGCCGTGGATCACGAGCGGCTCGCCGACCTGGCGACCCACGCGCTTGACCGGGTTGAGGCTCGTCGTCGGGTCCTGCGGGATGAGCCCGATCGCGCGGCCGCGCACCTCGCGCCAGGCGCGGCGCGAGAGCCCGGTGAGGTCGGTGCCGTCGAAGACGATCGAGCCGGCGTCCACCGACGCGTTCGAGGCGAGCAGGTGGATCACCGCGTGCGCGGTCGTGCTCTTGCCCGAGCCCGACTCGCCGACGATCGCGACGACCTCGCCGCGGTCGACGGTGAAGCTCACGTCGCGCACGGCCGGCCGCGATTCGCCGCTCAGCGTGTACGACACCGAAAGGTTCGACACCTCCAGCAGCGCGGTCATCGGATTCCTCCATTGCGCTCGAGGGCGCGCGAGACGCGGTTGGCCGACAGCACGACGGCGACGATCACGAGGCCCGGGAAGGTCGTGAGCCACCACGCGACGGCGAGGTAGTCGCGGCCTCCGGCGACGAGCGAGCCCCACTCGGGCGTGGGCGGCGGTGCGCCGAAGCCGAGGAACGACAGCGACGAGATGGCCAGCACCATGACGCCGAACTCGAGAGCGGCGAGGGCGATCACCGGGCCGGATGCGTTCGGCAGCACGTGCCGGCGCAGCACGGTGTACCAGCGCACGCCCGAGACGTGAGCGGCTTCGACGTAGACGGCGGTGGCGATCTGCAGCACCTCGGCGCGCATCACCCGGGAGAACGACGCGATGCTCGCGAGTCCGACCGCGATCGCCACGTTGAGCGTGCCGAATCCGAGCGCCGTGATGAGCGCGAGCGACAGCAGCAGGCTCGGGATCGCGAGCAGCACGTCCATGAAGCGCATGATCGCGTCGTCCACGATGCCCCAGAGGAAGCCCGCGAGCAGGCCGAACAGCGACCCGACCGCGAGGCCGACGATCACGGCCACCGAGGTCGCGGCGAGCGAGGTCGCCGACCCGTAGACGACGCGGGCGTAGAGGTCGCGGCCGAGGTTGTCGGTGCCGAAGAGGTGCTCCGGGCTCGGAGGCAGCAGGCGGTCCTGGGGGACGCCGACGATCGGGTCCCACGCGGTGAACCACGACGGCACCAGCGCCCACAGCGTCACGAGGGCGAGCACGAGGATCGACGCGACCAGGGTCGGCTGCTTCAGCACGGCGATCACCGGGCGCAGCGCGAAGCGGCGGGGCGCAGCATCCGCTCGCTCTTCTCCGAGGGCGGCCGCGCGGGGGCCACCCGACGGATCGGCGTCGGGGTCGACGATCGATTCGAGGAAGGGGTCGTGGGGCTCGAGGGTGCGCGCGGGCGGGGAGAGCACGTTCGGGGCGGTCATGGCGGCTCCTGTCAGGCGGCGACGAACGCTGTGCGGGCGAGCGTGATGCGGCGGTCGATGAGGGGGTAGACGAGGTCGACGACGAGGTTCGCGACCACGAAGACGAGGGCGGCGAAGACGACGACGGTCTGCACGACGGGCACGTCGCGGTTGTTGACGGCGGTGACGACGAGCCGGCCGATGCCGAGGCGCGAGAACACGGTCTCGGTCACGACGGCACCCGAGAGCAGACCGCCGATGAGCACGCCGACCATCGTGAGCGAGGGGATCGCGGCGTTGCGGAACGCGTGGCCGAGCTGCACCCGGCGCTCGCTCGCTCCCTTGGCGCGCACGATCTCGACGTAGGGCTGGGCGAGGGTCGAGCGCAGGCTCCGCGACAGCAGCTGCGCGATGAACGCACCCGAGGGGATCGCGATCGTGATCGCCGGCAGCACGAGGCTCTCGAAGCCCTCGTTGCCCATCGAGGGGAACAGGCGCAGGCGGAACGAGAAGGCCTGCAGCAGCAGGAGGCCGATCCAGAACACCGGGATCGACACGCCCAGCGGCGGCAGCGACGACAGCACGTTGCGCAGCCACTGCGCGCGGGCGAGCGACGCCGACAGCGCGAGGACGACGCCGAACACCACCGACAGCACGAACGCGAAAGCGGTCAGCGCGAGCGTCGGGGGGAGGGATTCGAGGAGCAGATCGGATGCCGGGCGGCCGGTCTGCGTCGAGACCCCGAAGTCTCCGGTCAGCGCCTTGCCCAGGGCGACGAGGTACTGCTCGTACAGCGGGCGGTCGAGCCCGAGCTCGCTGCGCAGCTGCGCCACGAGCTCGGGATCGATGGCCTCCTGGTCGCCGCCGCCCGCGAAGAGCGTCGCGGCGTCGCCCGGGAGCAGGTACAGGATGAGGAACGAGATCGTGTAGGCGGCCCACAGGACGATCACGCCCTGCCCGATCCTCCGGGCGATGTATCGACCCCACATGATTCGCTCCTCATCCCTTTCGTTGTGCGATGCGCCCGTGCGGGCTTACTCGGCGATCCAGGCGTCGTAGAAGTCCAGACGGCTGGAGGCCTCGAAGCCGAGCCCCTGCACCTTCGACGCAGCGGTGATCGTGGTCGACAGCTGGTAGATCGGGATCGAGTAGCCGCCCGTGATCAGCAGCTCCGCGGCCTCGTCGACGACCTTCTGACGCTCGGCCGGGTCGATGATCGCGGCCTGCTCGTCGAGCAGCTCGTCGATCTCGGCGGGCTCGGTGCGCTTGGTGGCGTTGTTGGTGCCGCTGACCGAGAACACCGTGCGCAGCACGTCGGGGTCGGCGCGCGTCAGGTTGCCGTACGAGAAGTCGTACGTGCCGTCGGCGTTCGCGGCCTGCACGTCGGCGATGCTCGCGAAGGTCAGCTGCAGGTCGATGCCGATCTGGCGCAGCTGCTGCTGCACGAGCTCGAGCACCTCCTTGGGCGACTGCCAGTAGGTGACATGGAAGCTGAGCTTCTCGCCGTCCTTCTCGCGGATGCCGTCATCGCCCTCGGTCCAGCCCGACTCCTCGAGCAGCTCGGCGGCGGCCTTCGGGTCGTACTCGAGCACGTCGCTCAGGTCGGTGAAGTACGGCGTCGACGAGGCGAGCGGCGACACGGCGGGCACGTCGTCGGGGCCGAGGAGGGTCGACGTGATCTGCTCGCGGTCGATCCCCTTCTGGATCGCGAGACGCACGTTCTCGTCGGCGAGCTTCTCGGTCGACTGGTTCGCGTACAGGTTGTAGACCGAGCCGGGGTTGGCGCGGTTGAGGCTCCAGAAGTCCTCGCCCTCGAACAGCACCGCGTCGGCCGTCGCGATGCCCGTGGTCGCGTCGATCTGACCCGACTGCAGGCTGCCGGTGCGGTTGCCCGACTCGGGGACGACCTTGTAGGTGATCGTGTCGAGGTACGCCTCGCCGGTGTGGGCGGCCGTCGACGGACCCCATTCGTAGCCCTCGCGGCGCTCGAGCACGGCGCCCTCGTTGGGCGTGTAGCTCTGCACCGAGAACGGACCCGAGCCGATGTAGTCGCCGAGGCAGCGGTCGGCCTGGCTCACCGCGGCGGTCGCCGGCGACAGGAGGCCGAGCGAGAACGTCGAGGTCGCCTGCAGGAACTGCGCGCTCGGCTCCGAGAAGTTGACGATGACCGTCTGCTCGTCCGGCACCTCGATGCTCTCGAGGTCGGCGAGGTACGACGAGCCGAGGCTCGCCTTCGCGCCCAGCGCCTGGATCGCCTCGAAATTCGTCTTGACGGATGCCGCGTCGATGGGCTCGCCGTCGGCATACGTGGGGCCGTCCTGCAGCGTGAACGTGAAGCTCGTGGCGTCGTCGTTCACCTCGTAGTCGGTGGCCAGCCACGGCAGGATCTCGCCGGTCTCGGGGTCCTGGATCGTCAGCGACGCGACGGTCTGCCGCGCGATCGCGATCGCGTCGTTGTTGCCGACCTGCTGCGGATCGATGCACTGGCTGTCGACCGAGATCGCGAAGGTCAGGTCGCCGCCCGTGACGGGCTCCGCCTCGGCGGATGCGGTGGGTGCGGCGTCGCCGGCGCCGGTCGCGCACGCGGTGAGCGCGAGCGCGACCACGCCGATCGCCGCCAGCGCGGCGGTACGGGGTCGGGTGAACGACATGAGGTCTCCAGAAGCTGTGAGGGTGCGAGGCGCGGCGGTGGTGCCGGCTCGTGGTCTCAGCGTCTCGGAGAGGCGGTGCGCGGCTCGACCGGAGATGTCACGCGACGTGAACGTCGGTCACGGTCGTTCACGCCCCGTCATCCGGCGTCATGTTCCGCAGTCGCTTCGTGCGGGTCGCGCGCCCGATCCGCGACCCAAAGCGACTGCGGAGCCCGCGGCCTGGAGGCTCCGCAGTCACGTTTGGCGGGTTCGTGGGCCATGCACCCGCAAAAGGTGACTGCGGAACAGAAGAGCAGCGGCGGGAGGGCGGAGCCGAGGATGGGGGCCCGGATCAGGGGGCGACCGGCACCGCGACGCCGAGATACGCGGCGATCGCCCCCGCCACCGCGTCGGTCTGGCGCAGCGACAGCGAGTTCGCCGCCGGACGGGTGAAGGCGCCGGCCTCGGTCTGCGAGGTGAAGGGGCCGATCGCGAACAGCGCGTCGTGGGGCGCGCCGTCGGGGCGCAGCACCCGGCCGTCGTCGGCGACCCGCACGCGTCCGAGCGAGCCCGAGTACTCGTCATCCGTCACGCGCAGCACGCTGCCGTGGACGGTCGCGAGCTCGCGCAGCGCCGCGTCGGTGCTGAGCTCCGCGTCGGCGGCCGGCAGCCATGCGTCGACGAGGGCGCCTGCGACCGTCTCGCCCGGCACGCGGAGACCGGATGCTGCGAACCCGCGCGGCCCGACGACCACGTCCACGTCGGGTCCGAGGAAGCGCACGACTCCCGCATCGGCGAGGGCGAGCAGCTCCTCCAGCCGGTGCGGGGGCGGACCGCTCGCGAGGTAGCTGAAGAAGGTATGCCAGCGGACCGGCAGCGTGTACGCCCGCGAGCGGGCGGTGAAGCGCTCCTTGGGGATCTCCGACAGCGCCATGAACGACAGCAGCGCGGCGACGAACACGCCCTGTGCGGGGCTGCGTTCCTGCGTCGTGCGCAGTTCGAGGTCGTCGACGATATGCGCCCGCACCCGGTCGTGAGCGTCGTCGGCGTCGGCGAACTCCGCGTCGGCGAACGGCCGGTCGAACGCGGCGACGTCGAACCGGTCGAGCGGATCGGGCACGACGGCGGCGATCGCGGCGCGCAGGGCGGGGTCGTCCCACGCGTGCGCCTGCAGGAGCGCGCGGAACTCGTCCCACGTGCCCGTGACCCGCTCCGGGTGCCCCGTGAAGAGCTCGCGGTAATGCCCGTGCAGCAGCTCGGCGGCGACCAGGGGCCACACGTCGCGGTCGAAATCGATCGGGCGCCCCGCGTCCACGAGCGCGGCGATCACGTCCGGCGTCAGCACGTCGCGCTCCGGGGGCGAGCCCTGCAGTGTCGACGTCACCTTCGACCGGTACGGCACCCCGCGCCGCGATCCGAGGTGCAGCCGAGGCTCCTGCCCCGACGGCAGGTAGCGCAGGGCGCCGTCGGCGCCGCGGTCGAAGCGTCCGCCTCGGCCCTGAGTGAGGAGCACGACGAGGTCGACGGCGGCGAGCCCCATACCGCGCACGATCACGTCGGCGCCCGGAGCGAGCGTCGACAGATCGGCGTCCGCGGTGAACGCGGGACCCACGTACGCGAGCCGCTCGCGGACCGCGGCCGCCGCAAGCGCTGCCGACGCCGGGTCGGGCTCGCGTTCGGTGTGGCCGAGGCAGTAGGCGACAGCATCCGTCTCGATCACCCGACCGCTCGCGAGCGACACGGCGTGCTGCCCCGACGACGAGGTCCGCACCGACGTCACCTCGTCGACATGGAGCCGGATCCTCACGCCCTCCGGCGCGCTCGCCGCGGTGCGGCGGAAGAACCAGTCGAGGTAGTGGCTGTGCAGGCGCCGCGTCGGAAAGCCTTCGGGGGTGAGTGCCCGCGCCTCGGCCTCCGACAACTCGTCGAGGTCGACGTCCGGGAGTTCGCCCGCGCGCCACAGGTCCAGCCACTCGCTGAGCGAGGGGCCGGAGCGCACCGGCCCCTCGATCGTGCAGCTGTCGTCGGTGAACACGGTGACGTCGCGCGTCATCGAGTTGAGCTTGAGCAGCGGCGACTGGGCGCGTCGCCAGATGCGGCCGGCACCGGGGGGATGCGGGTCGACGAGGTCGATGTCGAGCAGCGTGTGCTCGTCCGCGCGCGCCAGCACGCGTTCGAGGAGCATGATCGCCCGCGGGCCGGCTCCGGCGAACAGCAGGCGCGCGCGGCCCGTCATCGGGCCGCGCGCGCCGGTGCGGCGACCGGGGCCGCAAGGCCGAGCAGATCGCGCAGCGTCGCGCCGTCCTCGTAGGACCGCCGGTACGAGCCGCGCTCCTGCAGCAGCGGCACGACGCGCTCGGCGAACTCGTCGAGGCCGTGCGGGGTCAGGTGCCCGACGATCGTGAACCCGTCGGTCGCGCGCTCCTGCACGTAGCGGTCGATCTCGGCCGCGATGTGCTCGGGCGTGCCCACGAAGGTCGGGGTGGCCGTGAGGCGGATGACGGTCTCACGGATGCTGAGCCCCTCGGTCTCCGACAGCTCCCGCAGCTTCGCGATCCTGGCGCGCACCGCCGCGTGCCGGTTCGCCCAGCCGCGCGCGGTCTCGGACCCGGTGTCGGGCTCGACATCCGGAAGGGGCCCGTCGGGGTCGTAGCCGGACAGGTCGCGGCCCCACACCTGCTCGACGTACGTGAGCGCGACCTCGGGCCGCACCTGCTGCAGCGCGACCTCGCGGGCGCGCTCGCGGGCCTCCGCGTCGGTGTCGCCGAGGGAGAACGTCGCCGCCGGGAGGATCTTGAGCGAGTCCTCCTCGCGTCCGTAGGCGGCGAGCCGGCCCTTGACGTCGTCGTAGAACGCGCGCGCGTCCGCGAACTCCTGGTGCAGCGAGAAGATCACCTCGGCGTGCTCGGCGCCGAACGCGCGTCCGTCCGCCGAGTCGCCGGCCTGCACGATGACGGGGCGTCCCTGCGGGGAGCGGGGCACGTCGAACAGGGCGTCGACGTCGAACTGCGGGCCGCTGTGGCGGACCCGCGCGGGGACGCCGTCGCCGAGGAAGGCGCCGGTCGCGGCATCCGCTCGTACGTCACCCTCGCTCCACGAGTCCCACAGCTCCTTCGCGAGGGCGGCGAACTCGCGGGCGCGCTCGTAGCGGTCGGCGTGGTCGAGGTAGCCGCCGCGGCGGAAGTTCGCGCCGTGGAAGGCGTCGGAGCTCGTCACGGCGTTCCAGCCCGCGCGGCCGCCCGAGAGGTGGTCGAGGGTGGCGAGCTCGCGCGCCAGCTCATAGGGCTCGTTGAACGTCGTGTTGAGCGTGCCGACGACGCCGACGTGCTCGGTGATCGCGGCGACCGCAGCCAGGATCGACAGCGTGTTCGGGCGGCCCAGCACGTCGAGCTCGTGGATGCGGCCCTTGTGCTCGCGCAGTCGCAGCCCTTCGGCGAGGAACACGTAGTCGAACAGCCCGCGCTCGGCGGTCGCGGCGAAGTGCTCGAACGACGAGAAGTCGATCTGGCTGCCGGCCGCCGGGTCGGTCCATACGGTGGTGCTGTTGACGCCGGGGAAGTGCGCGGCGAGATGGATCTGGCGGACGGGACGGCTCACAGCGCGAACTCCTCTTCTCGGGCGTAGCGGCTCTCGGGGCGTGCGAGGTCGAGGCGGGCGCGGAGCGACCCGCCGTCGTCCTCGCGGAGTGTGCCGGTCCCGCGCAGCAGGGGCACGACCTGCTCGGCGATCGCCGCGACGTCGGCGGGCTGGCGGGCAGGGCGCAGGCGCACGCCGTCGACACCCCCGGCGGCGAGCTCGCGCACCGCGTCCGCGACGTCGCCGGGCGTGCCGACGACGATGCGGGCGTCGGAGGCGAGCTGTTCGCCGTCCCACTCGTCGAGTCGCGCCAGCGCCTCGCGCGCCGCGGCCTCGGTGTCTTCGATCAGCACGAGCAGGTCGGCGAAGACCCGCACGGGCTCGTCACCGCTGCGCAGGTCGTCGGCGGCGGCATCCAGCTCCGACAGGATGCCGGGCAGAGCGAACCCGGGTCGCCCGCCCTCGACGTGGGGGGTGATGAACACGACGTCCGCGTGCTCCGCGGCCAGGCGGTACGGCACCGTCTGGTGTGCGAGCACGGTGATCAGCGGGCGACCCTGGGGCGACCGCGGCACGATCGAAGCGCCGGTGATCGAGAAGAACTCGCCCTCGAAGTCGATGTTGTGCACGCGGTCGGCGTCGAGGAAGCGGCCTGCCGCGGCATCCCGGATGATGGCGTCGTCCTGCCAGGAGTCCCAGAGGCGCGACAGCACATCGGCGAACTCACCCGCCTCGCGGAACGCGGCGAGGATCTCGGGGGAGTCCTCCACGCGCCCCGACGCGGGGATCGCGTCGACGCCGGAGGTGCGCCGGCCGAAGTTGGCGCGCTCGGCGGCCGAGGCGCCCGCGACCAGCCGCACCCCGGCGCGGCCGCGGCTGGCGAAGTCGAGCGTCTGGATGCCGGTGGCGACGTGGAACGGCTCGGGGTGCGCGGTCGTGACGGTGGGCACCAGGCCGATCCGGCGCGTCAGCGGCGCGACGTACGACGCGATGAGCACGGCGTCGAGGCGGCCGCGGACGCGGTCGCGGCGCAGTGCCTCGGCGGACTCGAAGCGGTCGGGGAGGGCGAGGGAGTCCTCGATCGTGGCGAGGGCGAGGCCGGCGTCGTCTGCCGTACGCAGCAGGTCGCGCCAGTAGCGCGCCGATGTCAGCTCGTGCGGGCGGGCGGTGGCCTCGCGCCACGCGGCGGGGTGCCAGCCGGCCCGTTCGAGGGCGACGGCGAGGTGAACCTGGTCGGTCACGGGACTTCTCCTTCTTCGCACGAGGCGATCCGCTGTTCACGATTCCCGCGGGGTCGTGCGTGCGTCCAACCCCGGTCGTCACGGGAGGACTCGCGGCGCCAGAAGGCGTAACGAAGCATCCGGATAGGATGGGGTGTAACCGTCCGATAACGGGGGAGTAGCCCATGCCAGGCATCGTGATCGTCGGAGTCCAGTGGGGAGACGAGGGCAAGGGCAAGGCCACCGATCTCCTCGGTGAGCGCACCGACTGGGTGGTCAAGTTCAACGGCGGCAATAACGCCGGCCACACGGTCGTGATCGGCGACGAGAAGTACGCGCTGCACCTGCTGCCGTCGGGCATCCTGTCTCCCGGCGTGAACGCCGTGATCGGCAACGGCGTCGTCATCGATCTCGAGGTGCTCTTCTACGAGCTCGAGGCGCTGCACGCCCGCGGTCTCGACACCTCGCGCCTGCGCGTGAGCGCCAACGCGCACATCATCACGCAGTACCACCGCACGCTCGACAAGGTCACCGAGCGCTTCCTCGGCAAGCGCCAGATCGGCACCACCGGTCGCGGCATCGGCCCGGCCTACGCCGACAAGATCAACCGCGTCGGCATCCGCGTGCAGGACCTCTTCGACGAGAACATCCTGCGCCAGAAGGTCGAGGGCGCCCTCGACCAGAAGAACCACCTGCTCGTCAAGATCTTCAACCGCCGTGCCATCACCGCCGATGAGATCGTCGACGACCTGCTGTCGTACGCCGAGCGCCTGCGTCCGATGGTGGCCGACACGTCGCTCCTTCTGGGCGATGCCCTCGACGCGGGCGACGTGGTCGTCTTCGAGGGCGGCCAGGCGACGATGCTCGACGTCGACCACGGCACCTACCCGTTCGTCACGTCGTCGTCGGCGACCGCCGGTGGCGCCGCGACCGGCGCGGGCGTCGGACCCAACCGCCTCGACCGCATCGTCGGCATCGTGAAGGCCTACACGACGCGCGTCGGCTCGGGCCCGTTCCCGACCGAGCTGTTCGACGAGAACGGCGACTTCCTGCGCTCGCGCGGCTTCGAGTTCGGCACCACGACCGGCCGCCCGCGCCGCGTCGGCTGGTACGACGCGCCCATCACCCGGTACGCGACCCGCATCAACGGCATCACCGACCTCGTGCTGACCAAGCTCGACATCCTCACCGGCCTCGACCAGATCCCGGTCTGCGTCGCGTACGACGTCGAGGGCGAGCGGTTCGACGAGGTCCCCGTGAACCAGTCCGACTTCCACCACGCGAAGCCGATCCTCGAGTACTTCCCCGGCTGGAAGCAGGACATCTCGGGGGCCCGCACCTTCGACGAGCTTCCGCGCGAGGCCCAGGAGTACGTCCTGGCGCTCGAGGCGATGAGCGGCACGCGCATCTCGGTGATCGGCGTGGGCGCGGCGCGCGACGCCGTGATCGTGCGCCACGACCTCGTCGACTGATCCGTTCCCGGTCGTCGAGCGAGCGAAGCGAGTCGAAACGCCCCGAGCCCCACGGAGGGTCATGAAGTTCTGGCTGGGCGGGTACACCGCCGACATGGGTGGCAGCGCGTCCGGATTCGGGATGCTGCTCGCCGGCGCCGCCGACGACGCCTCCGCGGGCGGCGCGCTGGCGTTCGCCGGCGAGGTCGCGACGACCGACTCGCCGTCATGGCTGGCGCCGCACCCCGGCTCGTTGACGGTGGCGCCGGGAGAGGTCGTCTACGCCGCGCTCGAAGCGCGGCAGCAGGTGCAGGCGTTCCGCCGCACCGGCGAGGCGACGTTCGCGCCGCTCGGCGCGCCGGTGGCTGCCGGCGCGGCCGTGTGCCACGCGGCGGTGTCGCCCGACGGCCGCTTCCTCATCGCGAGCTGCTGGGGTGACGGACGCGTCGTCCGCATGACCCTGGATGCCGCGGGCCGTCCCTCGTCGCCGGTGATCGCTCCGTCGGCGACCGACCCGTACGCACCCGGCGGCGCGGCGGAACAGGCCGGCGACATCGACCTCGCCGCGGCTGCCCGCGCACTGCGCGAGGCCGCCGGCGAGGAGTACGCGCACCTCGTTCCCGACCATGACCGCGAAGAGCCTGCCGCCACGGACGGAGCACAGGACGAAGCATCCGCTTCCCGCCCCTCCCGTGCGCACCAGGCGGCGTTCCTGCCGGGCGGGCTCATCGCGACGACCGATCTCGGCTACGACGTCGTGAGGTTCTGGCGTGACGGCGCGAACGGGCTGCGTCAGGTGCAGCAGGTCGCGCTGCCGCAGGGCAGCGGACCGCGGCACATGGTGTGGCACCCGAGCGGTCATCTCTATGTCGTGACCGAGTTCTCGTGCGAACTGTTCGTGGTCGCGCCGGCCGTCGACGGCACGTGGAGCCTCATGGGCGGTACGCCGCTGGGCGCCGGCACCCTCCCGGACGACAGCGCCGCCGAGCTCGCCGCGTCGCGCGACGGCGAGTTCCTGTACGCCGGCGTGCGCGGCAGCAACACGCTCGCGACGCTCCGAGTGCGGGGCGCCGGCGAGTACGTCGAACCGGTCGCCCTCGTCGACGCCGGCGTCGACTGGCCCCGGCACCACGTGGTGGTGCGCGACATCCTGCTCGTCGCCGGGCAGCTGTCGAACGAGGTCGCGTCGCTCACGCTCGACGTGCGCACGGGGGTTCCGGGCCGCGTGCGCCGGCGCACGGACGCCCCGTCGCCGACCTGCCTGCTCCCCGTGCGCTGACTCCCGGCGCCGGCCGCCCGCGCCCCGTGCGCTGACTCC
>NZ_JBDGJU010000025.1:0-62419 GCF_057656735.1 Microbacterium sp. Soil_C_42 | reverse complement strand
GGCAGCGATGCCAGTCGCGTCCCCGCACCAGGTGGTCGCCACGACCAGACGAAGAAACTCGTCGCTTCCGATCGCTGAATGCTGGTGTCGCTGCCCCCGGACGCCGTGTTCGACGACGCGGCGGTGGTCGCGTTCGTGCGCGCGCTCGTCGACGCCGCGGACGTCGAGCGCGTCACCGTCTCGGTCGGGCGCAGCGCCGAGGGCATCGATGCGGCGCTCGCCTCGGTGCACGAGGCGGTCGACCTCGCGGGCGGTCGGAGGCGGCGCTCGGGGCGCGGTCCGCATCTGCGACGCGCCGAGAACCGTCCGCTCGTGCAGCTGGTCACCGCCCTGCGTGATGACCATCGTGTGCTCGAGCATGGCGAGCGGATGCTCGCCCCGCTCATCGCCTACGACCTGTCGCGGTCGGGCGACCTGCTCGACGTTCTCGAGGCGATGCTCGCCCACCCCGGCAACCGCACCGCGGCGGCGGCGGCATCCCATCTGTCGCGTTCGGTGTTCTATCAGCGCATCGCGCTCATCCAGGAGCTGCTGGGCGCCGATCTCGACGACGGCGAGACCCAGACCGCGCTGCATCTGGCGCTGCTCGTGCGGAGGTCGGCAGGACGCTGACGTGTCTACGCGTCGCTGGGCTCCCAGGGGTCGACGAGGTCGATGCCGAGATCCTCGAAGTCCTTCGTGTTGCGCGTCGCAAGAGTCGCACCGTGCACGGTCGCAGTCGCGGCGATCATCCCGTCCTCCACGGACAGCGGGCGTCCGATGATCCGGCGAGCCTCCTGCAGGCGTGCGTAGCTCCGGGCGGCCCGCTCGTCGAATGGCAGCACGCGACTGCCCGAGAGGATCGAGTCGATGGCCGCGATCAG
This sequence comes from Microbacterium sp. Soil_C_42, assembly GCF_057656735.1. Lineage (NCBI taxonomy): Bacteria > Bacillati > Actinomycetota > Actinomycetes > Micrococcales > Microbacteriaceae > Microbacterium > Microbacterium sp. Soil_C_42. The sequence continues at coordinate 61,556 of NZ_JBDGJU010000025.1, read as the reverse complement.
TCGCTCGCGGCGCGCACCCTCCGGAAGCCGCCTGGCTGCGACAAGGAGCTCAGCGACGGAGATCGCGGTGATCGCGGCATCGGTCCGCGACTTCATCCAGGCGACGACAGCGGGGTCAGGCGTCGAGCGCAGCGGTTCGGACAGCACATCCGTGTCGAGGATGATCACGGCAGATCGAGCTCGCGGGGGAGGGTGCGCGCGGGTGGTTCGAGGTCGATGGCGAGACTGCTCGTCGCGTCGATCCAGTCGACGATCATGCTGCTGGGCGACACCGCGCTCGTCAGGATCGCTCGCGCTTCCGCCTCCATCGACCGGCCGTGCGCGGCGGCTCGCTCCTTGAGACGCTGCTGAACCTCATCATCGAGGTTGCGGACGGTGATGGCACCCACGGCTGCTCCCTTTCGTCTGCTGGCAATGCTAGCACTTCGATGTCGGAGGCCCCAGCCATGCTCTCGCCATGGAAACAGCCATCGACATCCAAGCCGAATCGTTCGTCCGTGAGCTCGCCGCGGCGATCATCGCCCCGCGGGGTGATGAATGCCTGGCGTGCTATCTCGACCGCGTCCTGCGCGACGCCCCCTGCGACGGCTCGCTGCGCCTGGCGCGGACGTACCGCGACGCACGGGCGCCCCGTGCCGTCGCGCTCGAGGGCCGCCTGGAGAGCGGCGGCGGCTTCTGCGACTGCGAGGTGCTCATGAACGTCTACTGGTCGAAGACCGACGACGTGAGACCCTGCCGCGGCGCGAGGCGCGGGTCCACGAAGCCGTGCGACCTCTGGCTGCGCCGCAGACGCGGGGACCGGTGGTGAGCCCGGGGTCAGCCCGCGAGGTAGACCTTGCGGAGCGTCTCGCGCACCGTCCACACCGTGCGCATGCCTGCGGTCAGGCGCGCGATCGACCCCGCGCGCAGCTCGATCGGCTCGAGGGTCGGGTCGTCGAACGCGACGGTGGCCGAGCCGGACAGCACGACGAAGACCTCGTCGGACTCGACGTCGGTCGACGTGCCCGGCGTGTGCTCCCACACGCCGAGCTCGATCCCCCCGAACCCGCCGAGTTCGGCGAACCCCGTGGCAGGGGAGCCCTGCACCACCTGGTCGGCAGGCAGCGGCTCGAGGTCGAGCGCGAGGGACGCGGCATCCGTCACGATCGCGGGGTTCACGAGTCGAACCCCAGACCGAGCGCGTCGAGCGTCTTCAGCAGCAGGTTGCGCTTGCCCTTGTTGTGGTCGGCGCGATCCAGAGACCAGCGGGTGGCGTTGATGCCCATCGACGCCGCGGGCTCGGGAGGGAACGGGAGCGGGCGCTTGCGCACCATCTCGAGCTGAGTGCGCTCGTTCTCGACGCCGTCGAGCAGATCGAGCATGACCTCGCCGGCGAAGCGGGTCGATCCGACGCCGAGCCCTGTGAAGCCGGCCGCGTACGCGACGCGGCGGTCGCGGGCGGTGCCGAAGAACGCCGTGAACTGGGTCGAGGTGTCGATCGCGCCGGCCCACTGGTGCGTGAAGCGCAGCCCCTCGAGCTGCGGGAAGGTGGTGAAGAAGTGGCTCGCGAGCTTGGCCCAGGTCTCGGGCCTGTTCTCGTACTCGGGATTCACCTTGCGGCCGTACCGGTAGATCGCGTCGTAGCCGCCGAACAGGATCCGGTTGTCCTTGGTGATCCGGTAGTAGTGGAACTGGTTCGCCATGTCGCCGATGCCCTGGCGGTCCTGCCAGCCGATCGACGTGAGTTGGGTGTCGGTGAGCGGCTCCGTCATGAGCACGTAGTCGTACACGGGAACCGTCATGAGCCGGTTGCGCTTGATGAGCGAGGGGAACACATTGGTGCCGAGCGCGGCACGGGCTGCCTCGACCCGGCCCTCGGGCGTCGTCACGACCACGCCCGGTCCGCTCGTGTCGAGCCCGGTGACGTGCGAGCGCTCGAAGATCACGACGCCCCGCTCCTCGCAGACGCGAGCGAGCTCGGCGGCCATACGCGCGGGATGGACCATGCCGCACGCGTTCTTCTCCCACACCGCAGCGAGATAGGTGGGGGAGTGCACGGATGCCTGGGCCTCGGCCCGGTCGAGGTAGACCACGCCTTCTTCGCCCTCGGCGGCCCACTCCTTCAGCCACTCCACCTGGTGCGGCTCGATCGCCGGAGCGAGCTGCCCGCTGCGCTCGAACTGGAAGTCCATGCCGAAGCGGGCCTCAGAGGCCTCGATCGCATCGAGATTCTCGTGCCCGAGCCGGTCGAGCGTGGTCATCTCCTTCGGCCAGCGGGCCATGCCGTTCTCGTGGCCGTGGGTGAGGCTGGCCTCGCAGAAGCCGCCGTTGCGGCCCGACGCCGCCCAGCCGACGCGCTGCGCCTCGACGACCACGACCTTCGTGTCGGGGTCGCGCTCGGTGGCGAGCAGCGCCGTCCACAGCCCGGTGTATCCGCCACCCACGACGACGAGGTCGGCGCGGTGCGTGCCGACGAGCGCGGGCCTGTCGGGAAGGAGGCTGTCGGGAAGGTCGTCGCGCCAGAACACCGAGTGCTTCGTGTCGGCGAGGGAGTGCTGGACGACGGATGCTGCCGGCCGCTGTCGTTCGAAGACGGTCGTGCCCACGGTTATCAACTCCGATGCAGTGTGTGGTGCTCCCATCCTCACCCGTAGGCCGGGTCGATGCGGGGCGGGCGTGTCGGAAGTTGTCCGGTGGGTCGGACAGGTTGTCGCGGCCTCAGCCGGCGACGAGCTCCCCCACGAGCGCATCGACGTCGGCGACGCGGGCATACGTGCCGTCGAGCGCCGCCATGAAGGCGAGGTGCACCTGGGCGCCCGGCACCGTGCGGCCGTCGTAGGCGAGATCGGGAGCAGCGCACGCGTCCTGCGCGACGGCGATGGTGAAGCCGAGGTCGGACGCCGCCCGCACGGTGGCATCCACGCACATGCTCGACATCATGCCCGCGACGACGATCTCGTCGGCGTCTGCTGCGCGCAGCAGCGACTCGAGCCCCGTGCCGAGGAACGCATTCGGCTGGTGCTTGACGATGACGTGCTCCTCGCCGTCGGGCGCGACCCGCGGATCGAACTCCACCCCGGGGGTTCCGGGGGCGAAGAACGCGGCATCCGGCGCGTCCCACACATGCTGGACGTGCACGACCCGCGCGCCCGACGTGCGGAAACCGGCGAGCAGTCGCGCGGCGGCATCGGCGGCGGAGTCCGGGTCCACGAGCGGGTGACGCCCGCCGGGGAAGTAGTCGCGCTGGATGTCGATGAGGAGCAGGAGTCGGGTCACCGCAACAGCATAGGGTCGCGCAACCCGCGTCAACCGCCCGTCATCGTGCGCGCGATCTGCGTCGCGGAGTCTCCCGCGCGCTTGAGCACGAGCGCGACGAGGGCCAGCGCGACGAGCGTCAGCAGCAGCATGATCGTCGACACGGCCGCGATCTCGGGACGCAGCCCGGTCCGCAGTGCGCTGAGCACGTACACCGGCCACGGCGTCGTGCCCGACACCTGCACGAAGGCCGCCACGATCGTGTTGTCGAGACTCAGCGTGAACGCCAGCAGGAAGCCGGCGAGCACCGCGGGCATCGCGAGCGCGAGGGTGATCCGGCGGAACGTCGTGAAGGGCGTGGCGTAGAGATCGGCGGAGGCCTCCTCCAGCTGCGCGTCCTGACCCACCAGCCGCGCACGCACGATGTACGACACGACCGCGGTCGCGAACAGCGACGAGCCGACCGACAGGCGCACGATGCCGTCGTTGAACATCGACAGGCCGAGGTCCTGACCGAGGAAGACCATGAAGGGCAGGAGCGCCACAGCGTCGACGATCTCGGGCGTGACCGACACCAGCAGGAGGAGCCCGAGGAACCACCACACCCACTTGCCGGGGTGCCGCGCCATCGCGATCCCGGCCAGGGTGCCGAGGGCCGTCGCGATGATCGCCGCGATCAGCGCCGTGATGAGCGATACCCGCACGGCGTTCTGAATCGCCGGCTTGACCAGGATGGAGGTGAAGGCGTCGAAGCCGAACCCGTCCCACACCGCCAGCAGGCGGCCGGTGTTGAACGAGTGCACGACGATCACGATGATCGGCAGGAACAGGAACAGCATGACGATCAGGCCCCAGACGCCGAAGGCGACGTCCGACCACGACCTGCGGGGGCGCCGCCGCGGCGCGGCGCCCGGGCGGGCCGCCCGCGCCTCCGCCTGAAGGATCGTCTCGGTCTCGGTCTGCGTGGTCACGTCGTGGCCTCCAGGATCGCGGCGGGGGCAGCATCCGTCTTCGCGTTCTCGGGAACCGGCCCGAGAACCAGCCGGTTGCGAGAGCGGAACGGCAGCGCGACGAGCCAGATGATCGCGGCGCACACCCCGATCGCCACCATGATCAAGAGCATGAGGAGCACCGCCATCGCCGATCCCAGCGCCCAGTTCTGCGCGGTCTGGAACTGTCCGGCGACGAGCTGGCCCACCATGTTGCCCTTCGCACCGCCCAGCACCGTGGCGGTGATGTAGTCGCCCATCAGCGGGATGAAGACCAGCAGCACGCCCGCGATGATGCCCGGCCGCGACAGCGGCAGCGTGACACGGAAGAAGGTCACGATCTTGCCGGCGCCGAGGTCCTTCGACGCCTCGCGCAGCGCCGGCCCGACGCGGTCGAATGCGACGAACAGCGGAAGGATCATCAGCGGCAGGTAGTTGTAGACCACGCCGATGATCACGGCCGCGCGCGTGTAGAGCAGCTCGAGCGGGCCATCCAGAACGCCGATGCCCTGAAGCGCGGTCGACAGCCACCCCTCCGGAGCGAGGATCACCTGCCAGCCGATCGTCCGGACGAGGAAGTTGGTCCAGAACGGTACGAGGACGAGCGCGATCAGGATGCCGCGGTGCTGAGGTTTGACCTTGAAGGCCATCCAGTACGCGACCGGCGCCCCGATCGCGAAACAGAGCACCGTGCCGATGATCCCCACCCACAGGGTGTTCTGGAAGGTCGCCAAGAAGGTCGGCGAGATGGCCTCGACGTACCGGTCGAACGACAGGACGTCGTTGGCGTGGGTGCCGAACACGCCGGGCTTGTAGCCGAAGCTGAACCACACGACCATGGCGACCGGTGCGACGAAGAAGAGGAGCAGCCACGCCCAGGCGGGGACCGCCAGCGCGGGCCCCACCGCACCGGTGGCGCGATTACGCACCGGCGGCAGCCTTCACCTCGTTGTAGATCTCGACACGAGTGCTCAGCGAGTCGTTGAGCACCTGCTCGTGCATGCTCTCGAGCTGCTCGGGCGTGAAGAAGATCATGTCGAGACGCTCGACTTCGGCCTCCTCGGCCGCGCCCTGCATGTCCTTGCCGCCGACGTTGTAGCCGACCCACTCGAGGTTCAGCAGCTGGTTCTCTGGGATCATCGCGAAGTCGATGAAGGCGTGGGCCGCCTCAGGGTGGGCCGCCCCGGTCGCGATCGCCCAGTTGTCCATCCACAGCTCGGTCTGCGGGCCGGGCAGCACCCACTGCCACCGGTCGGGGTCGGACGACTCCTGGATGCCGAGGCGTGCGTCGCCGTTCCAGGCCATGAGCAGGGCGTGTGTGCCCTGCGGAATCGAGTTGGCGCCGGCGGCGGAGTCGAACGCCGCGACGTGGGGGGCGATCTTCTCGACGAGGAAGGCTCGTGCTGCCTCGAGCTCGTCGGGGTCGTCGGTGTTCCAGTCCAGGTCGTTGGCCCAGAAGTACGATCCGACGACGCCGGCGGGATCGTCGGACATGGCGGTCTTCCCGCTCGCCTCGTTCTGCGCGGCGTCGAAATAGTCGGCCCACGTCGTCAGTTCGCGGGTGATCACGGTCTTGTCGTAGACGTAGCCCGTCGTCCCCCACGCCTTGCAGATCGAGTAGTCGTTGTTCGGATCCCACGCGCGGCCGAGGAAGGCCGGGTCCATGTTCGAGAGGTTGGGGAGCAGGTCCTTGTTGAGCTTCTGCAGCAGCCCCTGCTCGATCATCTGGGGGATGAAGACGCCCGTGGGCACGACGATGTCGTAGCCCGACGTGCCCTTCGCCGCGACGAGTTTGGCGATGAGTTCCTCATTGGATCCATACGAGTCGAGCGTGACCTTCGGTCCGAGCTCGGCGGTGAACGCCTCGACGACCTCGGGTGCGTCGTACTCGGCCCATGTGTACACCGACAGACTGTCCTCGAGGGCCCCGCCGGTCGCCTGAGGGGCGGGTGCTCCGCCGCCGCCGGGGGTGCAGGCCGCCAGCACGGTGGCACCGCCGGCGAGCGCGGCGAGACTCAGGAAGCGTCGGCGCGACAGCTCGCGCGCGATCAGGGGTGCCGCGCCCTCGGGGGCGAGGATGCGAAGCGGCGTACGAGGCTGGGTCATCGGGTACTCCTGGAGTCGGGTCGGGAGCCGAGACGGATGCTGCGGCTGCGGGCGTGCGGCGGGCGTGCGGGTCGTGCGGTGGAGCGTCGGGTGCGGGTCGAGTCGTGCGGGTCAGGCGGTGGGCGGTGCGACGTAGCCGCCCTGCTGCGCCGCGCCTTCGTCGGCGGCGGGGAACAGCAGCACGTGATGCGCCGCCCACGTGCAGACGACGGGGTCCCCGATCGCGAGGGGCGGGGCGTCCGGCGTCGGCCGCCGCACGATGAGGCTCTGGTCGGCGCCGAGCCGCACCAGGTACTGCATCGTGTCGCCGAGGTGCGACACCCCGATCAGCTCGCCGCGGGCCGTGTTCGCGTCCGGAGAGCTCTGGCCTGCGGTCGCTGAGTCCGCCGACGGCGCCTTCTCGATGCGGATGAACTCGGGCCGCACCGCGGCCTCGCCGAGGTTCGTGGTCGTGAGCACCGGCGACGCGGTCCGCACCAGCGCGTGCGGAGAGGTGATCGCCGCCCCGGCCTCCGCGGCCGGTCCGCGGAAGAAGTTCTGCTGCCCGACGAATGCGGCGACATACGCCGAAGCCGGTCGCGCGTAGACGGTGTCGGCGTCGGCGAGCTGCTCGATGCGCCCGGCGCGCATGATCGCGATGCGATCGCTCATCGACAGCGCTTCGCCCTGGTCGTGCGTGACGAAGACGAACGTGATGCCCAGGCGCGACTGCAGCAGCTTCAGCTCGAGCTGCATCTCCTCGCGCAGCTGGCGGTCCAGCGCCCCGAGCGGCTCGTCGAGCAGGAGCACCGCAGGCCGGTTCACCAGGGCGCGGGCCAGCGCGATGCGCTGCTGCTGTCCGCCGGACAGCTGCGTCGGCTTGCGGTCGCCGTACCGCCGCATCTGCACCATGTCGAGGGCCTGGGTGACGCGATCGCGCACCTCGGCCTTCGGCGTGCGCCGCTGCTGCAGCCCGTAGGCGACGTTCTCCGCGACCGACAGGTGCGGGAAGAGCGCGTAGGCCTGGAAGACCGTGTTGACGTCGCGCTTGTACGGCGGCGCGGCGAGCACTGAGCGGCCGGAGATGCGGATGTCACCGGCATCGGGGTGTTCGAATCCCGCGATCATCCGCAGCGTGGTGGTCTTGCCGCAGCCCGACGGCCCGAGCAGCGAGATGAACTCGCCGGGCTTGATCTCGAGTGACAGGTCGTCGACCGCGAGCTGCTCGCCGTAGTACTTCGTGAGTCCCGACAGGGTGACGGCCCCGCGTGCGCTGTCGCCGTCGGGGGGATCCTGCTCCGCCGAAGCCTGCGCTGCGGACGCCGTGCCTGTGGACATCGTCACCTCGTGAGGTCCTTCTGGTGCGGGCCGCGCGACGATGCACGGCCTATCGGGTGTGGAGGTATTCAATATGGCGACGTAGGCGCCCGCAACGGAGCCGCGGCCGAACCGGACGATCCGGGCCGGTGCGGCCGCCCGGTGGGACAGATTGTCCGGGGTTGTGTGACGCTCAGGAAACCGCGGCGTTTCCGCGGTGGCACGACACGGGGGACCGGATGCCTCGCCCCCGCGCGACAGTTCGTCTGCCGAGCATCGTGATCAAAGCGTGCTGGAACCGGGGTTCAGGCGGGTCGGCACCGCGGCTCAGCGCTGGCAGGAGGGGCACCAGAACACGATGCGCTCGCGCGTCGGATCCGCGCCGAGGCTGCCACCCAGGATGCCCGTGCCGCATCGGCGGCACGGGCGCCCTTCCCGCCGATACACCCACGTCGATCGGCCGGCGCGCGCGTCACCCGTGAAGGTGCGTCCCGAACGGTTGCGGTTCGCGCGGATCATGCGGGCTCCGAGATCCACGATGGCCGCAGCATCCGTCTCATTCGCGGGCGTCGTGGGCAGGACGCCGCGCACGAACAGGATCTCGTTCGCATACTCGTTGCCGAAGCCCGCGATGTTGCGCTGGTCCTGCACGGCGACGTGCACCGCGCGGGTGTCGGCGGCAAGGCGGCGGGCTGCCTCTTCGGGATCCCACGAGTCGGACAGCGGATCGGGACCCAGATAGCCGACGAGCTGGTCTTCGTCGCCGGTCGGGACGAGCTTGATGTCGGCGAGATCGAACCCGACGGTCTCCCACTCCACGCCGTCGGGTGCCGTCGCGCCGATGATCGCCCGCGCGCGGAAGGCCGGGGCGTGCCAGCGTTCGCCGCGCCGGTAGACATGCCATTCGCCCTCCATCTTGAGGTGCGTGTGGAGCGTCCAGGACCCGATGCGGTGGAGCAGGTGCTTGCCGCGCGCGACGACCTCGTGCACTACTTCGCCGCGCAGGTCCGCGGTGGCCAGCTGCGGGACCCGCAGCTCGAACCGCGTCACGCTCGCCCCTGCGAGCGCTGCGTCGAGCCGCCGAGCAGCGCGGTAGACGGTGTCGCCTTCAGGCACGTGCGCCCGCCCTGCCCTCCGGCCCCTGAGCGCCTCCCGGCCCCTGAGCCTGTCGAAGGGCGTCGCCCGCGGTGAGGCGGCGCAGCGTGAGACCGCGCGGCGACTCCACGAAGCCGGCATCGCGAAGCGTCCTGCCCACGGAGGTGCCGTACACGAACGCGCCGTTCACCTGCTCGATCGTGAGGGTGTCGAGGCGCCGTGCGCGAGCAGTCGCCGCGAGGTCGCGCGTCGCAGCGGCCAGCGCCGCTTCGTCGCCCGTGAAGGCGAGGGCCGATTTGCCGCCCCGCTCGAGGTACAGCGCGAGCGCGCCGTCGACCAGAACCACCAAGGCGCCCGCCTTGCGACCGGGGCGGTGCGAGACGCCCTCCAGCGCCGGCCACGCGAGCGCGGCGCCGTAGGGGTTCGCGGGATCGGTCGCCGCCAGCGTCACCGCCCGCAGCGGCGGCGGGTCGGAGAGTCCGGCGAACTCGCGCAGCCGGTCGACGGTGGCCGAGGCCGCGAACTGCGCGGCGCCCAGCTTCTCGATCACGTAGCCGCGGCGGCAGTGGCCGGCTTCCTCGAAGCCGGCGAGCACGCGATAGGTCTGGGCGAACCCGCCGGGCACGCCCTCCGACTGCACCGCGCCGCGCGTCACCACGCCGTAACGGTCGAGGAGCAGGCTCGCCGTCGCGGTCGCCCGCAGGGCGGGGTCGGGTTCCGCGGCCGGAAGCAGCGACCACCGGCCGCCGATCGCCGGTGGGCGAGCGGGGACGGATGCTGCCACCGCTCGCACCGCCGCACCCCGGTACAGTCGCGCCCGCGGTGTGCGCCGGCTCACCCGATGGGCCTGCGAGCCGCCGGAGACGAGCGCCCGGACCGGCGCGAAGGTGTCGTTGGTCACGAGGCCCGCCCATGTCAGTCGCCACAGCGCGTCGACGACGGACTGCTCGTTCTCGGCACCGGTGGTCTGCCGCAGCTGTGCGGCGAAGTAGGCCCCGCCACCGCCGAGCGCCGCGAGCAGCTGCGCGTCGAGAGAGCCGGGTGCGGCCTCGTCGGCCTCGTCGGGGAGTGCCAGCGTGAGCGGCACCGCGTCAGCCGGGTGCAGGGCGATCCAGCCATCACGGCCCGGAAGACTGCCGTGGCCCGACCACACCACTTCGCCGGTGGCCGTGAGCTCGTCCAGCATGCCGGACGCGTAGTCCGCGACGCGGGCGGGGAGCACGAGCGACTCCCACGCGCTCGCGGGGATCGGCACGCCCGCGAGCTGCTCGACGACGGCGGCGACGCCGTCGATCCCCTCGAGCGGCCGCGTCACGTGCTGCCACACCGGGAGGAACCGGGCGTACGCATGCTGCGGCACCGGCTCGACGCTGCCGCGGATGGCCGCGAGCGAGCGCATGCGGAGGCGGCGGAGCACCTCGGCGTCGCACCACTCCGTCTCGTCCGCACGTGTCGCAGCCGAGCCCGTCGAAGGCTCGGGAAGGAAGAAGCCGCTGGTGACCCGTCCCTGCGACTCGAAGCGTTGCAGCGTCAGCCGGGCGACGGCCACGCCGATGCCGAGGCGGTCGGCCGCGGCATCCGCCGGGAAGGGTCCGTGGGTGCGCGCGTACCGTGCCACCAGGTCGCCGAGGGGGTCTGCCACAGGTTCGAGGAACGCGGTGGGGATGCCGACGGGCAGCGCAGCGCCGAGGGCGTCGCGCAGCCGGCCCGCGTCTTCGATCGCGGCGATGCGCGTGATGCCGGCGATGGTCACCGGGATCGCGCGTCGCGCCGAGACGAGGGCGTCGAGGAGAGCGGATGCCTCGGCCTCGCTGGCGTGGTCGGGGTTGCCCGTCGGTTCGGAGCGATTCGTCTCGCTCGTTTCCCGCTCGCTCAACGGCCGGGGGGCGGTGTCCGGGTCGAGGCGCTCCGCCACCTCGGCCGCGTCGAGCGGGCCGAGGAGTCGCAGCAGATCGGCGACACCCTCGAGGCCGCGCGCGCGGCGCTCGGGGTCGAGGCGCTGGGCCTCGCGCTCGAACTGCGCGATCACGTCAGGGTCGAGCAGCTCCCGCATCTCGACCTTGCCGAGCAGCTCGGACAGGAGCGCGGGGTCGACGGAGAGCGCCGCGGCGCGGCGCTCGGCGAGCGGCGAGTCGCCCTCGTACATGAACGCGCCCACGTAGCCGAAGAGGAGGTCGCGCGCGAACGGCGAGGGCTGCGCGGGCTCGGTCTCGATGAGCCGGATGCGCCGCTCGCCGATCCCGCGCATGAGACGCAGCAGCGACGGCACGTCGTAGACGTCCTGCAGGACCTCGCGGAGCGTCTCGAGGATGATCGGGAAGGTCGGATGGCGCCGCGCGACCTCGAGGAGCTGCGCCGACCGCTGCCGCTGCTGCCACAGCGGTGTGCGCTTGCCGGGGTTGCGCCGCGGCAGCAGGAGCGCGCGCGCCGCGCACTCGCGGAACCGTGAGGCGAACAGCGCCGAGCCGCCGACCTCCTCCGTGACGATCTGGTCGAGCTCGTCGGGATCGAAGACGAAGAGGTCGGCACCCGGAGGCTCGGCCGTGGCATCCGGAATGCGCGCGATGATGCCGTCGTCACTGGCGACGGCCGAGCCGTCCACGCCCAGCCGTTCGCGGATGCGGGCGTTGACGGCGAGCGCCCACGGCGCGTGCACCTGCATGCCGTACGGGGAATGGAGGATGACGCGCCAGTCGCCGACCTCGTCGCGCCCGCGTTCGACGGTGAGCTGACGGTCGGTCGGCAGCGTGCCCGTCGCCTCGCGCTGCTCGGCCAGGTACGCCAGCAGGTTGTCTTGCGCGAACTCGTCGAGGCCCGCCGCGCGCAGCCGCGTCTCGGCCTTGTCGGGCTGGGCCGCCGACACCTCGCGCGAGAACTTGCCGAGCGCCTCGCCCAGCTCGGCGGGACGGCCGATGCCGTCGCCGTGCCAGAACGGTACCTTGCCGGGCTGCCCGAACGCGGGCACCACGTTGACGCGATCGTGGGTGATCTCGACGATGCGCCAGCTGGTGGTGCCCAGGGTGAAGACGTCGTTGACGCGCGACTCGTAGACCATCTCCTCGTCGAGTTCGCCGACCCGCGCGTTCTGGGATTCGCCCGCGATGAAGACGCCGAAGAGGCCCCGGTCGGGGATCGTGCCGCCGCTCGTCACGGCGATGTGCTGCGCGCCCGGGCGACCGGTCAGTACGCCGAGGTCGCGGTCCCAGATGACGCGGGGACGCAGCTCGGCGAACTCGTCGGAGGGGAACCTGCCGGCGATGAGGTCGAGGGTCGCCTCGTACGCCGACCGCGGGAGCGAGCGGAAGGGCGCGCTGCGCTTGAGCGTCTCGTACCACCCTTCGACGTCGACGGGACCGATCGCCGCGGCGGCCACCGTCTGCTGGGCGAGGATGTCGAGCGGGTTCTGGGGGATCGCGATCGCCTCGATCTGACCCGCGAGCATGCGCTCGGTGACGATCGCGGTGTGCAGCACGTCGCCGCGGTGCTTCGGGAACAGGGCGGCACGGCTCACCTCGCCGACCTGGTGACCGGCGCGGCCGATGCGCTGCAGTCCCGAGGCCGCGCTCGGCGGCGCCTCGACCTGGATCACGAGGTCGACCGCCCCCATGTCGATGCCGAGCTCGAGGCTCGAGGTCGCGACCACGCAGCGCAGGATGCCGGACTTCAGCTCTTCCTCGACCTGCGCCCGCTGCTCCTTCGAGACCGATCCGTGGTGCGCCTTCGCGAGCACGGGATCGGCCCCCGCCGTCGCACCGGCCTGCGCCATCATCGCGGCGGGCACCGCCGGATCCGGCAGGTCGAGTCCGAGGCGCTCCGAGTAGATCTCGTTCAGCCGGCCGGTCAGCCGTTCGGCGAGGCGACGGGAGTTGCAGAACACGATGGTCGAGCGGTGCAGCAGGATGCGATCGACGATCGCCTCCTCGACGTGCGGCCAGACCGACCCCGTCATCTCCGTCTCGCCGGCGCCGGAGGCCCGCGGGGGCGCGCTCGAGGACTGTCCGTCGGCGAACCAGTCTTCGTCGATCGGCTCGTCATCGAGGTCGTCCGTCGGTCCGGGGCGTTTCGTCTCGCTCGTTCCTCGCTCGCTCGACGACCGGGGGTCAGGCTCGTCGGAGGTGAACGGGCTCGGCGGCGGGGGCGGGTTCAGCATGTCGCCGATGGGCACGACGACCTTCATGTCGAAGGCCTTGCTGGCGCGCGGCGCCACGATCTCGACGGGCTCCGCACCGCCGAGGAACCGCGCCACTTCGTCGATCGGCCGCACGGTCGCCGACAAGCCGATGCGCTGCGCGGGCGGAGCATCGGGCGCGAATGAGCGCCGCAGCGCGTCGAGACGCTCCATGCTCACCGCGAGGTGCGCTCCGCGCTTGGTGGCCGCGACGGCGTGCACCTCGTCGACGATCACGGTGTGGACGTCGCGCAGCGTCTCGCCCGCGCGGCTCGTGAGCATGAGGTACAGAGACTCGGGGGTCGTGATGAGGATGTCGGGCGGCGTCTGCACGAGCTTGCGCCGGTCGCCCGCGGGGGTGTCGCCCGACCGCACGCCGACGGTGACGTCGGGGACGCTGAGGCCGAGGCGCCGTGCCGATTGCCCGATCCCGACCAGCGGCGACCGGAGGTTGCGCTCGACGTCGACGCCGAGCGCCTTGAGAGGGGAGATGTAGAGGATCCGGGTGGCGGGGGCCGCGGCATCCCGTCGCTTCTTCTTGCCCTCGGGTGCCGGCGACGCCGGGGCCTTGTCGTGGAAGACGCGGTCGATCGCCCAGAGGAAGGCCGACAGCGTCTTGCCCGAACCGGTCGGCGCGACGACGAGCGCATGCTTGCCGGCGGAGATCGCCTGCCACGCGCCCTTCTGGGCGTCGGTCGGAGAACGGAAGGCGCCCCGGAACCAGTCCTGCGTGGCAGGACCGAACCGCTCGAGGACATCGCCCATCACTCCATCTTCGTCGTGATCGCCGACATCGGGCCAGGTTCCGTCCAGGACCGCCGCGTAAGCTCCCTGCGTGCGTGCACCCCCGGCACGCGCTCACCGCCGAGGACCGTGATGGAACCGATGCCCTCGAGCGAGCCCACGGCCCCGGCTCCGCTCACCCGCCGCACCGACCCGGCGCTCGCCGACCGGTCGTGGATGCGCTCGCGACGCGTGCAGACGTTCGGGCTCGGCGCCCTCTGCGGTGCGCTGGGACTCTCGCTGCTGGTGGTCGTCACCACGATCCTCGGAGCATCGCAGAACCAGGCACCGCTGGTGCCCGCCGGCCCGGCGCCCGTCTCGGAGCCGCGGCCCTCGGCATCCTCCCCCGCCACGCCGTCGCCGTCCCCCACGCCGACGACCGGGGCGGCGGAGGAGACGGATGCCGCCACCGAGCCGGAAGCACCTGCCGAGCAGTCGGTGGTCGCGGTCCCTGCGCCGGCGCCCGAGCCCACCCAGACCCAGCCTCCTGCCGACGAGTCCACGGACAGCCCCGGCAACAGCGCGAATGCGCCGGGTCAGCTCAAGAAGAAGCCCTGAGCGTCTGCGTCAGCGCTCGTCGGGCATGAGGATCCAGAACAGCAGGTACATCAGGATCGAGACGCCGAAGAACACGGTCGAGCCGACCCAGAGCACACGCACCGGCACCACGCTGCAGCCGAAGCGGTCGGCGATGCCCTGGCAGACTCCCGCGATCATGCGCCCCTTCAGCGGGCGGACCAGGCGATGCATGCGTTCATCATGGCCTCACCCGCCCGACCGCACCAGGGGTCAGCGTTCGGAGGGGACCACGATCCACAGCAGGATGTAGATCCACAGCGACAGGCCGAAGAAGACGACCGCGATCAGCGTGAGGATGCGCACGAGGGTGACGTTCCACCCGAAGCGGTTCGCGATGGCGGCGCAGACGCCCGCGATCCATCGGCCCTGCTGAGGTCTGACGAGTGCGTTCATGCCTCCATCGTGCTCGCGTCGGCGAGGGCCCGCACGGGTGCGAGCCCCCGGCTTCGCGCGGGGGCCGGGCCGCGGCATCCGTCTCCCCTTCCGGAGAGAGGGATGCCGCGACCCGGCGTCAGCGCTCGGTCAGTGTGCCGTCGCGGTCCAGCTCGAGGACGAGGTTCACGCCGATGCGTTCGAGGAACGCGTCGTCGTGGCTCACGATGAGCACCGCGCCGCGGTAGGCCGCGATCGCGTCGACGAGCTGGTCGACCGTGTCGAGGTCGAGGTTGTTCGTCGGCTCGTCGAACACCAGCAGCTGCGGCGGCGGGTCGGCGAGCATGAGCCGTGCGAGCGCGACCCGGAACCGCTCGCCGCCCGACAGCGTCCCCACCGGGCGTTCGACCGCGGCGCCCCGGATGAGGAACCGCGCGAGCCGGTTGCGCAGCTGCACCATCGTGACGCTCGGCGCCGACGGGGCGACGTTGTCGAGCACGGATGCCGCGTCGTCGAGCCCGTCCACACGCTGCGGCAGGTAGCCGACCCGGTCGGTGTGCAGCTCGGCGCGCGCCGTTTGCAGGACCGTCGGGGACCGGCCGGCGGTCGAGCCCGGATCCTCGGGCCCCTGTCCTTCGTCGTCGGCGGGGGGTCCTGCGAACGGTTCGGTGTCGGTGTCGGTGTCGGTGTCGGTGTCGGAGCCGACCAGCTTCTCCAGCAGAGTCGTCTTGCCGGCGCCGTTCGGGCCGATCAGCGCGACCCGCTCGGGTCCCTGGATGATCCACGAGCGCTCGCGGTCGCCGAGGGTGGCGATGCGGCGCCCGGCCGGAACGCCCGGGTCGGGCAGGTCGATCTTCACGATGTCGTCGTCGCGCACGCGGCGCTCCGCGGTATCGAGGGCTTCCCGAGCGGATGCCTCGCGGTCGGCCTTCTCGCCGCGCAGCCTGCCCGCCGACACCTGGGCGGCCATGCGACGGCCGTTCGCGACGATCTTCGGCACGCGTTTCTCCTCGAACGCCTTCTGTCCCATCGCGGCGCGGCGCGAGATGGTGGTCTCGGCCTCGATGCGCTGGCGCTTCTCGCGCTTCAACGCCTGGCGGGCGGCACGCTCGGCGTCGCGCGCGGCACCCTGCTCGGCATCGAGCCACGCGCGCCACGCGGAGTAAGGCCCGCCGAAGGTCGACAGCTCGTTCGCGTACAGCTCGGCGGTGTCGTCCATCAGGTCAAGCAGGGCCGTGTCGTGGCTCACCACGACGAGGGCACCGCGCCACGAGCGCACCATGTCGTGCAGGCGTGCCCGCGCCTCGCGGTCGAGGTTGTTGGTGGGCTCGTCGAGCAGCGCGATCGACGCGCCGCGCAGGCGGATGCCGGCGATCGCGGTGAGCACCGCCTCGCCGCCCGACAACTGCCCGACGCTGCGGTCGAGCATGTCGGGGACCAGACCGGCTTCGGCGAGGGCCGCGTGTGCGCGCGCCTCGATGTCCCAGTCGGAGCCGACCGCGTCGAAGTGACGCGGGTCGGCGTCGCCGGACTCGATGGCGCGCAGCGCCTGGAGCGTGTCGCCCACCCCGAGCAGGTCGGCGACGGGCCGGTCGACGTCGAGCGTCAGGCGCTGCGGAAGGTACGCGGCATCCGTCGTCCGGGAGATGTGACCGCCCGAGGGCGTGAGCTCGCCGGCGATGAGTCGCATGAGCGTGGACTTGCCGGAGCCGTTCCGGCCGACGAGACCGGTGCGGCCGGTGCCGAACGATCCGGAGACATCCGAGAGCGCGGCGGTGCCGTCGGGCCAGGCGAACGAGACCCGGTCGAGGACGATGGCAGGGGTGAGGGTGTGAGCGGGCATGAGGACTCCTGTGTCAGACGTGCGCTGACACCGAGGGGCCGCAGAACCGGCGTCCGGGCATGCCGGAGCGGGAGGAGGAAGCGGCGGATCGACGGCAGCGCGAAGTGGTTCAAGCGCTGGCGCGTCGAGATCGACGAAGCAGCGCGATTACAGCGCGGTCGCGTCGATCAGCTTCAAGGGAGTTCCTCACGGAGGGGACAAGGCCAGGTGACACCATAGCGGATGCCGCGGGCACATGGCAGAGAAGGATCTCCGTCATACGGGGGAGGCCGTTGCGCCCCGTCCGGTCGTACCGTGGTGTCCATGACCGATTCCGCCGCGCCATCCCCCGCCCCGCAGCCCGCCGCCGGCGTGTGGGGATCCGCGCTCGGAACGGGGATCGGCGTGGGAGTCGGCGTGGGCACCGCGCTGGGAGCGGCGCTCGGCAACATCGCCGTGGGCGTCTCACTGGGCCTCGCGGTCGGAGCATTCCTGGCGTCCGCGTTCGCCGTGATCGTCCTGCGGCGCCGCGGCGGATCCGCCGCCGTCGAGCCCGCTCCGCCCGCGGAGGACTAGGCGGCTGCGCCCCCGTCCAGGTCGTCGAGCCGCTTGTCGAGGAAGATGCGCACGTCGTCGAGCTCCTGCTCGGAGACGCTGTGCGTGAGGCCCGGGTACACACGACCGCTGAGGTCGACGCGCTCGGGCAGCCACTGCGTCGTGTGCTCGACGAGGAACTCCGGGATGACGTCGTCGTTCGTGCCCCGCCCCCAGAACACCGGGGGCCTCCGCTCGGCGAGCTCGGCATCCTTCGGCAGTTCGCCGGGAGTCGCGTAGCCCGACAGGTTCACGGCGAACGCGAAGCGCTGAGGGTCGAGACGCATCGCCTGCAGCGACACCGCGGCCCCCTGCGAGAAACCCAGGAGACCCACGGACGCCGCGCCCCCCGCGTGCGCGTCGACCCAGGCGATCAGGGCCTCGGCTGCGCGGGTGACATGCGAAGGATCGCGCCCGTCCAGGCCGTCGATCGGGTACCAGGAGCGACCGGGCGCCGGCCACGGCGGGACCAGGGGGGCAGCGAGGCTCGCGACCACGAAGGCGTCGGGAAGGTAGCCGCGCAGGGGGTAGAGGTCGTGCTCGTCGGCACCGTAGCCGTGCAGGAGCAGGAGGAGGTGGCGTCCTGCGAGGGCCGACCGCTCGGTCGACCACAGCACGGCGTCGGCATCGAGGACGAGCGCTTCCGGCATGCCCTCATCCTGACATGCGGCGCCGACACGGCCGAGGCCCGAACGGGTGCGGTCCTCGTCGCGGGTGGGTCGCGCGGGGTATACAAGAGGCATGTCCGTGCGCACTCCCGACCCCGAACCTGCGGGCGACGAGCCGTTCGGCCCTCCGGCCGGCAATGTCTCGAACCCCGCGTGGCTGAGCGACATCGAGCTCGAAGAGGCTCGTCGCCGGCTGCCCATGCTCTACGTCGAGGGCGTTCCGGTGCGCACCGACGGCATGGGTCAGGTCACGCAGGTCGGCATCCTGCTGCGGGCGACCCCCATCGGGGAGATCTCGCGCACCATCGTGTCGGGTCGTGTGCGGTACGGCGAGACCGTCCGCGACGCGCTGTTCCGGCACCTCGAGAACGACCTGGGGCCGATGGCCTTCCCGATGCTGCCACCGCAGCCGACGCCCTTCACCGTCGCCGAGTACTTCCCGCTCCCGGGCGTCAGCGCCTATCACGACGACCGGCAGCACGCGGTGTCGCTCGCGTTCGTCGTCCCCGTCACCGGCACGTGCGAGCCGCGTCAGGACGCGCTCGAGGTGACTTGGCTGACACCGGAGGAAGCGGCATCCGATGCCCTCTCCGCCGAGATGGAAGGCGGACGCGGCACCCTCGTGCGCATGGCGCTCGCGAGCGTGGGCGCCCTGCGCTGACCCTCGCGCCCGCGCGGATCCCGCCCTCGCGCCGTGTCGCCGCCCGCGCATAGGCTCGCAGGGTGACTCTCGCACCCCTGCCCTTCCCGTCCGACGCCGCCGGCTGGGCGGCCTTCGCGACCGAGCGTCCTGCCGAGCGCATCGCCCGCGTGCACGAGATCGACGCGCGCCTGGCCTCCGATGCGGAGCTGACGACGGCGGCGCGCCTCGAGCTCTGGAACGACGCCGACATCGCCCTCGCCGAGGCGCTCAGCGAGGCCTATGTCGTGAGCGAGGCGCATCCCGACGCCGAGGTGCGCGAGATCGCGGAGTCGCAGGTGCAGGCGGTCGAGTCGCTGTCGGCGGCGCGCCTGTTGAACCGCGATCTGTGGAATTCGTTCGCGGATGCCTCGGCCGACGGCCTCGACGAAGACCAGGCGCGACTGCTCACGCACCTGCTGCGCGACTTCCGTCGCGGTGGCGTCGAACGGGACGAGGCGGACCGCGAGCGTGCCCGGCGGCTGGCCGACCGCGACACCGAGCTGTCGCTGGCGTTCTCGCGCAACATCCGCGACGGGCGCCGCGAGATCACCGTTGCGGCCGAGGGCCTCGCCGGAATGCCGCAGGACTTCCTCGACGCCCACCCCGCCGACGCGCAGGGACGCGTGACACTGTCGACCGACTACCCCGACCTCATGCCGGTCCGCGACTATGCGCACGACCGCGCGACCCGCGTCGCGCTGGTGAGCGCCTACAACGACCTCGCGTGGCCCGAGAACGACGCGATCCTCGCCGAGCTGCTCGACGTGCGCGCCGAGCGCGCCCGTCTGCTCGGGTACCCGGACTGGGCCGAATACGAGACCGAGACCCGCATGATCGGGTCCGGGGCGGAGATCCCGGCATTCCTCTCGCGGCTCGACGACGCATCACGGGCGGCGACGGATGCCGAGTACCCGATCCTGCTCGAACGCCTGCGCCGTGACATCCCCGACGCCGACGTCGTGTCGATCGCCGACTTCTGGTACCTGCTCGGGGCGATCAAGCGCGAGCAGTACGACGTCGACGCACAGCTCGTGCGCTCGTACTTCCCGTTCGAGCGCGTCGTCGCGGGCGTGCTGGACGTCACCGGACGCCTGCTCGATGTCGAGTACGTGCCCGTGGACGTGCCGGCGTGGCACAGCGACGTGCAGTCGTTCGATGTGGTGCGCGGCGCCGACCGCCTCGGGCGCATCCACCTCGACCTGCACCCGCGCGAGGGCAAGTTCAGCCACGCCGCGTGCTTCCCCCTCGCGCCGGGCGTCTCCGGACGCGTGCTCCCCGAGGCGGCGCTGCTGTGCAACTTCTCCCGTGGACTGCTCGAGCACGACGAGGTCGTGACGTTCTTCCACGAGTTCGGGCACCTCGTGCACGACATCCTGGGCGGCCGGCAGCGCTTCGCCCGCTTCAGCGGTGTCGCGACCGAGTGGGACTTCGTCGAGGCGCCGAGCCAGCTCCTCGAGGAGTGGGCATGGGACGCCGAGGTCCTGGCCTCGTTCAGCGCGAACCCCGACGGCGAGCCGATCCCGGCCGATCTCGTCGAGCGCATGCGCACCGCCGACGCGTTCGGCCGCGCACTCGAGGTGCGCCGCCAGCTGGGCCATGCCAACGTGTCGTACCACCTGCACGTCGACCGGCCCGCCGACCTGCAGGCTGAGACGGAGCGGCTGTACGCGGCATCCAGTCCCGTCCAGCCGCTGCGTGGACTGCACTCGTATGCCGGATTCGGGCACCTCACGGGGTACGGCGCCTGCTACTACACGTACCAGTGGAGCCTGGTGATCGCGCGCGACCTGCTGAGCGGTTTCGGGGCGGGACTGATGGACCCGGAAGCCGCGCATCGCTACCGCACGGAGGTGCTGGAACGGGGTGGATCGCGAGACGCGCGGGACCTCGTCGAGGCGTTCCTGGGGCGCCCGTCGTCGTTCGACGCCTACCGCGAGTGGCTCGCCGGCGAATGACGCTTCTCGCGCATATCGGGGCGATGTAGGGTTCACCTACCCCCGAAGCGCAGTCACCCGCGACACACCCCCCGGTGTCGTCGAGGACGGTGCGGCCACCGCTGCCCGCGCGCGCGGCGATCCGTCGCCGGCGCGGCGGGCACGGTACCGCATGCCTCCGCCGCGAGCACGCGCCGAAGCGGCACCACCCTCGCCACAGAAAGCGGAGACCGATGTCCGACCATGCCCAGAGCGCCGCACACACGGGTCAGGACGACCCGACCCCGTTCGACAACCTCATCAGCGACACGGCGACCACCGCGTTCGGATCCGGCTTCACGACGACCTTCCGCGGATACGACAAGGAAGAGGTCGACGCCGCCATCGCCGGGCTCGACGCGCGCGTGCGCGCCGCCAGCGACGAGGTCGCGCAGCTCAAGCAGCACCAGCGCCGCGCCGGTGCCGCCGTGGCGCAGAGCCGTGCCAAGGCCGAGCGGCTCGAGGCCGAGCTCCAGGCGGCGAACGAGAGCCGCCAAGCCGAGATCGATGCGGCGATCGCCGCACATCAGGCCGAGATCGACGCCACCCTCGTCGCTCGGCAGGAAGAGATCGAGCGTCTCGAAGCGGCTCTCGCCGAAGCCGAGCAGACGCGTCAGGCCGACCTCGAGCGCGTCGCGGCCGAGGCATCGGCCGCCCGTGAGGAAGAGGGTGACGCGGTCCAGCGGATGCAGGGCGAGCTCGAACTCGCGAACGCGAAGATCGCCGACGCCGAGCAGCGCGTGCAGGCCCTGAGCGACGAGCTCGTCGGGGCGACCACGGAGTCACCCAACCGCCAGCAGTTCGAAGAGGTGCTGCGCGTCGCCGAGGATCAGGCGAGCCTGCTCATCCGCAACGCCACGATCCAGGGCGACCGCCTGCTCGAGGCCGCGCGCGAAGAGATCGCGAACCGCCGGGCAACCGCGCAGGCCGAGGCCGATGGCATCGTCTCTCAGGCGCAGCACGACGCCCAGCAGATCCGGCTGAAGATCGACACCGAGCTCACCGCGCACGAGGCGCGCCTCGAGCGCGAAGCCGCACACGCGGCCGAGAAGGTGTCGCAGGCCGAGCGCGAGGCCGCCGCCATCCGCAGCGAGGCCGAGAAGGGCGCGGCCGTGCTGCGCTCGACCGTGGCCCGAGAGACCGCCCGCGACCGCGCAGAGGCCGAGGAGACGGTGCGCGAGCTGCGTCTGCGCGCCCTGGAGTTCGAGGCATCCCTCACCCGCCGCCAGGACGACGCTCACCAGGAGTTCCTCGTGCTGCACAACCAGGCGGTCGCCCACGCCGAGCGCATCACGCAGGACGCCAACGAGCAGGTCACCGCATCGCTCGAGCACGCCCAGCGCGTGTCGGTGAAGGCCGAGGACTTCGAGCGCCTCATGCGGGCCCAGTCGCAGCAGATCGAGGCCGACGCGCAGCTGCGCGCCCGCGAGCACCTCGACCGCGCCCACGTGAAGGCCGAGCGGATCATCGACCTCGTGACGACCCACTCGCAGTCCGTGCTCCGCGATGCCGAGGACCGCACCCGTCAGCTGCGCTGGCAGCAGCACCAGCTCATGAGCTTCATGGCGGAGGTCAAGGAGCTCATCCGCCCCGAGACCCCCCTCACGTCAGCCGAAGACGCCGGCAGGACCGACGACGTCGCGACGGACGACACGGATGCCGCCGCTGCCGCGGACGTCGATGCCGAGGCCGGTGAGGCCCAGGCCGGCGAGCAGCCGGAGGGCGAGCACCACGAGGACTGACCCCCGGTGTTTGAGCGGAGTGCGCTCCGCGCCCGAACACGAAACGCGCCCGACCCTGGGAAGGTCAGGCGCGTTTCGTCTCTGCGTCTCGTCGCGCAAGCTCGCTCAACCGCGTTCCTCGCTCGCTGAGGCGACCGAGGACGCCCGGGTGCGCGGCATCCGTCCCACCGCTTCAACAGGTCAACCGCGGTTCTGCAGGAGCGCGCTACGGCGCATGCTCCTGCAGAAGCCCGGTTGACCTGTTGAGCGGCGACGGCGCCCGGGGTCAGGCGGCCGAGGTCTCGCGGGCGATCGCGGCGAGGAAGGCGTCGATGTCGTTCTCGGACGTGTCGAAGCTGCACATCCAGCGCACCTCGTTCTTCGCGGCATCCCAGTCGTAGAAGCGGAAGTGGGCGCGCAGGCGCTCCGCCACACCGTCGGGCAGGGTCGCGAAGACGCCGTTCGCCTGGGTCGGCTGCGTGAACTCGATGCCCGAGATCGAGCCGTCGGCGAGCCCCGCCTCGATGCCGGCGCGCAGGCGCTGGGCCATGGCGTTGGAGTGCGAGGCGTTGCGGTGCCACAGGTCGCCCTCGAGAAGAGCGAGCAGCTGCGCCGACACGAAGCGCATCTTCGACGCGAGCTGCATGTCGAGCTTGCGGAGGAACTTCAGCCCCGTCGACGCCTCCGGGTTGAGCACGACCACGGCCTCGCCGAGCATCGCGCCGTTCTTGGTGCCGCCGAAGCTCAGCACGTCGACGCCCGCGTCGCGCGTGAACGCGCGGAACGGCACGTCGAGGGATGCCGCCGCGTTCGAGATGCGCGAGCCGTCCATATGCACGTGCATGCCGAGGCTGTGCGCGTGGTCCGCGATCGCGGTGATCTCGTCGATCGTGTACAGCGTGCCGAGCTCGGTCGACTGCGTGATCGACACCACGAGCGGCTGCGCACGGTGCTCGTCGCCCCAGCCCCACGCCTCCCGGTCGATGAGCTCAGGGGTGAGCTTGCCGTCGTCGGTCGGAACGGTCAGCAGCTTGATGCCGGCCACGCGCTCGGGGGCGCCGCCCTCGTCGACGTTGATGTGCGCCGTCCCAGCCGAGACCACCGCGCCCCAGCGGGGGAGCATGGACTGCAGCCCGACGACGTTCGCACCGGTGCCGTTGAACACCGGGTACGCCTCGACGCCTTCGCCGAAGTGGCGGGCCATCACCTGCTGCAGACGCTCGGTGTAGACGTCGTCGCCATACGCGACCTGGTGGCCGTCGTTCGCGGCAGCGATCGCCGCGAGCACCTCGGGGTGGATGCCGGAGTAGTTGTCGCTGGCGAAGCCGCGCAGGTTCGGGTCGTGGATCGTGGTCACGGGTGTCCAATCTAGTTCGCGGCGGCGCATGACTCAGGCTGCGGGAGGCGTCGACCGGCTGCCGCCCTCGGGATTCCGGCGCCGAGGCCGCTGTGCGACCGCGAATTGCCGGAGTTATGCACCGCCGAGCTCGACGATGGTGTCGTTGACGTCGGCGGCATCGGCCAGCCAGAGGTCGGCGAACCGGTGCGCGAGCGCCTCTTCGAGTCCGCCGAGGCTCTTCACGCGGAAGATGACGGATGCTGCGGCCACCGGCTTGCCGGAATCCCTTGCGTCTTTCGCGAAGCCCTGCGCGACGGCGCGCGCCCACGCCTCGGTCGCGGCCTTCACCGCGGCATAGTTCGCGCCGCCGGCGAGCGGGCGCGCCACCGCCGTGGACGACACCACCGCGAGCCGGCCCGCCGCGGAGGCCCGCAGATCGGCGTCGAACGCACGGCTCACGTGGCGCAGCGCCGTGAGGGAGCCCTCCAGGAAGCGGAAGTCGGCGTCGGTCTGGGCCGCGAGCCCGCCTCCGCCGCGCCAGCCTCCGACGAGGTGCAGCACGCCGTCGACGGGGCCGTCCGTCGCGTGGATGCGCTCGGCGAGCGCCGCGACCGCGGTCTCATCGCCCAGGTCGCAGACTTCGGTGCGCACGCTGCCGGCCACGGCGGCGGCGAGGGGGGAAGCGTGCGCCCCGCGCCCCGAGGACGTGGGGACCGTCTCGAGCGAATCGAGGAGATCGCGCAGCCGGCCGGCGTCGCGCCCGACGGCGACCACGCGCGCTCCCGCGTCGCGGAGCACGCGCGCAGCCGTGTGGCCCGACGCGCTGGTCGCGCCGGCGATGATCACGAGCCTGCCTGAGACGCTCATGCTCGACCCTTCCTTCGTTGGCGTGCGTTTCCGTCGACTTCACATGATCTCGCCGAACGCACACGTTGTGCGCGCACCCCGCGTGTGTTCTCGGCGAGATCACGTGATCTCGCCGAGAACAGCGGGTCGTGCGTCAGGAATCGCGCCCCGTGATCCCGGCGGTGGACTCGATCACCGGCTTCATCTTCCTGTCGAGCGCCTCGAAGAACATCGACAGCGGGAACTCGTCGTCCAGGACCGCGTCGGTGTAGCCCTTCGGGGCGCCGGCGAGGATCTCATCGGGCAGGCCCCGCGCCCACCGCGACGCGGGGTTGGGCGTCAGCGTGGAGCGCACGAGATCGTACGCCGCGAGCCAGTGCGCGGTCTTCGGCCGGTCGATCGAGCGCCAGTACAGCTCGTCGATCGCGTCGCTGAGCCCGATCACGGCCGCGGGCACGTCGTCCCAGTCGAAGGCGAGCGCGGTGTCGGTCCAGTGCAGCACGTCGCGCTGGTGCAGCCACGCGAACAGCAGCTGGCCGCCGAGCCCGTCGTAGTTGCGCACGCGCGAGCCCGTGATCGAGAAGCGGAAGATGCGGTCGAAGATCACCGCGTACTGCACGAGCTTCGCATGCTCGAGCATCTCGGTTTCGGCCGCGGTGAGCGACTCCTGCGCCGACAGCCGCTTCTCGATCGCGACGCACTCGCGGAACGCGGTGAGGTCGCACCGCAGCTCTTCGAGCGAGTACAGGAAGTACGGCATGCGCTGCTTGATCATGAACGGATCGAACGGCAGATCCCCGCGCATGTGCGTGCGGTCGTGGATGATGTCCCACATCACGAACGTCTTCTCGGTCAGCTCCTGGTCGTCGAGCATGCGCGCGGCGTCGGCGGGGAGGTCGAGCTTCGTGATGTCGGCGGCGGCACGGACGACGTGGCGATAGCGCGCGGCTTCGCGGTCCTGGAAGATCGCGCCCCACGTGAACGTCGGGATCTCGCGCATCGCGACGGTCTCGGGGAACAGCACCGCAGAGTTCGTGTCGTACCCGGGCGTGAAGTCGACGAACCGCAGCGACACGAACAGCTTGTTGCCGTAGTCGCCGGCCTCGAGCTGCGCGATGAACTCCGGCCAGATCACCTCGACGAGCACGGCCTCGACGTGGCGGTCGCTCGAGCCGTTCTGCGTGTACATCGGGAACACGACGAGATGACGGATGCCGTCGGCCCGCTGCTGCTGCGGCTGGAAGGCTTCGAGCGAGTCGAGGAAGTCGGGGACGCCGAACCCCTGGTCCATCCAGCGCTCGAAGTCGCGCACCGACGCGGAGAGGTACTCGGCGTCGTGCGGGAAAGCGGGGGAGAGGGCGCGGATGCCGGCGGTGATCTCGGCGACCAGAGTGCGGGCCTCGGCGTGGGCCGCGGCATCCGGAATCGATCCGTCCTGCACCTGGAGGCTCTGGATCGCCGTCGCCGCGGCCTTGAGGCGCAGCCAGGCGTCGCTCGTCTCGGCCGTGCGGGCGTCCTCGACGACCTCGGGTTCGCCGACGATCGCCTTCGACGTGTGAAGGGCGCTGCTGGACATGGTGAACCTCCGATCTTCGAGTGCGGTTTCGCTCTTGATTCTAGAGAAGTTCCCCCAGTTTCGGGATTCGACAGGAAAGTTTCCTGTTTGCGCGGCTAGAGTCGAGTCGTGCCTGTGCTGGATGACGCGATCGATGCCGCCATCGTGCGCGAGGTGTCCCAGGACGCCCGCGCCACCCTCGCCGACCTGTCCGCAGCCGTCGGGCTGTCGGTGTCCGCCGTGCAGGCGCGACTGCGCCGCCTCGAGAGTCGCGGCGTCATCACCGGCTACCGCACGCTCGTCGACGCCGAGGCCGTCGGAAAGCCGCTCGCGGCCTTCGTGGAGATCACACCGCTCGACCCCGCCCAGCCCGACAACGCGCCCGAGCTGCTCGAGCACCTCACCGAGATCGAGGCGTGCCATTCGATCGCGGGCGACGCGAGCTACATCCTGCTCGTGCGGGTCGCGTCGCCGCGCCATCTGGAGTCGCTGATCCGCGACATCCGTGCCGCCGCGTCGGTCAACACCCGCACGACGGTCGTGCTGCAGACGTTCTACGAGAACCGGCCGATCCTCCCGGCTTGACGCCGCGCAGATCGCGTGCCGCGGCGCAAGTCCTCGGTTCGGCCATCCCGCGTCGGTACGCTCGCCGCATGAACCCCAGGACACGCTCCGACGGGCACGGTGTGCTCATCGTGCGGAACGCGCAATCCGGCACGGCGGTGATCCGGTCGGATCCTGCCGCGACGTTCGCCGAGCGCCTGCCCGCCGCACAGCTGCACGAGCTCGCCGACGGGGAGGACCTCGCCGATGTCGTCGACGCGGCGATGAAGACGGATGCCGCACCCGACGTGCTGGGGATCTACGGCGGCGACGGCTCGGTGTCGCGCATGGCGCACCTCGCACGACAGCACGATCGACCGCTGCTGGCGATGCCCGGCGGCACGTTCAACCACTTCGTGCGGGCACTCGGCATCGAGAGCGTCGACGATGCCATCGACGCTCTCGCGTCGGGCTCGAACGTGGAGGTCGGCGTGGTGGAGGCGACGGCTGACGCCGACCAGCCGGTGACCGTCCTCAACGTGGTGTCCATCGGTGCGTACCCCGAACTCATCGGGGAGCGCGAGCGTCGCAGCAGCCTGGGCAAGTGGATCGGCGGTGCCGTGGCCACAGCGGTCTCGCTGCGTCGCGCCGAGCCGCTGACGATCGTCCGGGACGGCAGGCGGGCCCGGGTCTGGTCGGTGTTCGTGAGCGTCGGCCGCAACGATCCCGACCGTGTCGCGACGATGCAGCGGCAGGAGACGGATGCCGCCGTGCTGGATGTGCGCATCCACCACGCGCGCGGATCCAAGGTCCGCGCCTTCGCCTCGCTCGCGTTCGGCAAGCGGTCCGCGGCCGTGCTGCGGGCGATCGGGCTGTTCCCCCGCGACGCCGACATCGAGCGGCTCGTGGTGCGAGAGCTCGAGCTTCACGTGCGGCCCCAGCCGGGGCATCCGTCCGTCTTCGTCCACGACGGCGAACTCGAGGAGCGGGCTCGCGGCGGCTTCACCCTCCGGTGCGTCGCGGTGCCGCGGGCGGTGACGGTGTTCGCGCCGACCGCCGCGCAGGGTGATCCCTCGTCCCCCCGGTGAGACCTCAGCCGCGGGACGAGCCCCTGGGCGAACCCCAGGGGCTCGTCCCGCAGCTGTCGGCTCACGGACTCCGGCGGACTGCCCGGGTGAGCGGGGTCAGTCGTGCTGGGGGAAGCCCAGGTTGATGCCGCCGTGCGAGGGGTCGAGCCACCGCGAGGTGATCGCCTTCTCGGCGGTGAAGAAATCGAAGCCGTGCGGGCCGTACGCCTTGGCGTCACCGAACAGCGAGGCCTTCCAGCCGCCGAACGAGTGGTACGCCACCGGGACGGGGATCGGCACGTTGATGCCGATCATGCCGACGGTCGCCTCGCGCTGGAAGCGCCGGGCGGCGCCGCCGTCGTTCGTGAAGATGGCCGTGCCGTTGCCGTAGCGGCTCGAGTTGATGATGTCGAGGCCTTCCTCGTAGCCCTCGACGCGCACGACCGACAGCACCGGTCCGAAGATCTCGTCGGTGTAGACCGTCGAGGTCGTCGGCACGTTGTCGATCAGGGTCGGTCCGAGCCAGAAGCCGTTCTCGTCGCCGTCGATCTCGACGTCGCGCCCGTCGACCACGACCGATGCGCCGTCGGCTCCGGCGACGTCGAGGTACGACGTGACCTTGTCTCGGTGCTGGCGCGTGATGAGCGGGCCCATGTCGCAGCCGCGGGTGCCGTCGCCGACCTTGAGGCCGGCCATGCGCTCGGCGACCTTCGCGACGAACGCGTCGGCGACGGTGTCGACCGCGAGCACGACCGAGATCGCCATGCAGCGCTCGCCGGCCGAGCCGAAGCCGGCGTTCACGGCGGCGTCGGCGGCGAGATCGAGGTCGGCGTCCGGGAGCACCAGCATGTGGTTCTTCGCGCCGCCGAGCGCCTGCACGCGCTTGCCGTGCGAGGTCGCGGTCTCGTAGACGTACTTGGCGATCGGCGTCGAGCCGACGAAGGAGATCGCCCGCACGTCGGGATGCTCGAGGAGCGCGTCGACCGCCTCCTTGTCGCCGTGCACCACGTTGAAGACGCCGTCCGGAAGCCCCGCCTCGGTGAGGAGGGCGGCGAGCCAGTTCGCGGCGGTCGGGTCCTTCTCGGACGGCTTCAAGACCACGGCGTTGCCGGCGGCGAGCGCGATGGAGAAGAACCACAGCGGCACCATGGCCGGGAAGTTGAACGGGCTGATGATGCCCACCACCCCCAGCGGCTGGCGCAGCGTGTACACGTCGATGCCGGTCGAGACGTTCTCGGAGTACGCGCCCTTGGTCAGGTGCCCGAGACCGCACGCGAACTCGACGACCTCCATGCCGCGGGCGATCTCGCCGCGCGCGTCGGAGAGCACCTTGCCGTGCTCGGCGGTGAGGATCTCGGCGAGCTCCTCCTTGCGGGCGTTGAGCAGCTCGCGGAATGCGAAGAGCACGCCCTGGCGCTTGGCGATCGACGCGTCGCGCCACTGCAGCCACGCCGCGGACGCGGCATCCACCGCCTCTCCGACGTCTTCGCGCGACGCGAACCGCACCTCCTTCTGGACCGTCCCGAGGGCGGGGTTGAACACCTGGCCGGTGCGCGCGGATGCCCCGGTCCAGGGGGCCCCGTTCACCCAGTGGTCGAGAACAGCCGTCTCGGTGCGCGGCAGGGTGTCAGTCATCGTGTTCCTCCTTCGGAAGCCCTCCTCGTGAGAGGGCGTGCACGTGTCACGCGAGGTCGCCTTCGACGCTCGTCAAGGCTTCATCGTAGATCGACATCGCCTCCTGCACCTCCCCGTCGGTCACCACGCAGGGCGGCACCACGTGGATGCGGTTCTCGGCGGCGAAGGGCAGCAGGCCTCGCGAGGTGAGCTCCTTCTTGAGGCGCCCGATCACGTCGGCGCCGACCGGCTCGCGGGTCTCGCGGTCCGAGACGAGGTCGAGCGCCCAGAACACGCCCTCGCCCCGCACCTCGCCGATGAGCGGGTGCTTCTCTGCCAGCTCCGCGAGGCCGGGTCCGATCGCCTCCTCGCCCACGCGGCGGGCGTTGTCGACGATCCCCTCCGCCTCCATCGCGTCGATGGCGGCGATGATGGATGCCGCGGCCAGGGGATGACCGGAGTACGTGAGCCCGCCGGGGAAGACCCGGTCGTCGAACGTCGCCGAGATCTCGGGCGAGATGATGACGCCGCCCACCGGGACGTAACCGGAGTTCACGCCCTTCGCGAAGGTGATGAGGTCGGGCACGACGTCGTAGCCCTGGAATGCGAACCAGCGGCCGGTGCGACCGAAGCCCGCCATCACCTCGTCGAGGATCAGGACGATGCCGTACTTGTCTGCGAGCGCCCGCACGCCCGCGAGGTAGCCGGGCGGCGGCAGCATGATGCCGGCCGTGCCGGGGATCGACTCGAGCAGCAGCGCCGCGATCGTGGACGGCCCCTCGGACTGGATGACGCGCTCCAGGTGCTGCAGCGCCCGCTCGGACTCCTCCTCGGGGGTCGTCGCCCAGAACTCGGTGCGATAGAGGAACGGCCCGAAGAAGTGCACGTGTCCGCGGGCGAACTGGTTCGGCATCCGGCGCCAGTCGCCCGTCGCGACGATCGCCGCGCCGGTGTTGCCGTGGTACGAGCGATACGTCGACAGCACCGTCTCGCGGCCCACGTCGCCTCGAGCCGCACAGTGCAGGCGCGCCATGCGGATGGCGTTCTCGATGGCGTCGGCGCCGCCGTTGGTGAAGAAGACCTTGGCGAACCCGTCGGGCGCCTTGTCGAGGATGCGCTCGGCCGCCTGCCCGCGATGCAGGTTCGCCGTGGCGGGGCCGATGGTCGCGAGCCGCTCGGCCTGCTCGCGGATGGCGGCGACGACGGCAGGATGCTGATGCCCGATGTTGACGTTGACCAGCTGGCTCGAGAAGTCGAGCAGGCGGTTGCCGGCGTGGTCCCACACGACGGTGCCCGAGCCGCCCGCGATCACGGGGAGGTCCAGGCGCGCCTGCGCGGACCACGAGTGGAACACGTACTCGCGGTCGAGCTGCTTCGCGAGGGCGTCGAGGTCTTCGGTCATCGCTTCATCCTCCTCGTCGAGGTGCTGGGGCGCCACGCCTGCGCGCGACGCCCCAGCCGGTGGTGGTGTCTACTGTCCGCCCTCGGTGAGGGTGACGTCGATCGGCGTGTACTCGCCGGCGACCTCGACGCCCTCGTCCTTCAGTGCGGCCAGCGCCTTCTCGATGTACTCGTTCGAGTACGCCGAGGCGGCGGGTTCGGTCGTGATGAGCTCGAGGTCGTCCTGGTTCTTGGCCGACAGCGCGCCCGCGACCGTCTTGTCCCACGCGGCCTCGTCGACCAGACCGAAGTCGGCGCCGGTCCAGATGAGCTTGTTGACCTCGTTCATCTGCCACTGCTGGTGCACCGGGCCGACCGGGAACGCGTCGACGCCGGGGCTCGTCGCGATCGTGTAGACGATGTCGGCGGCCTCCTCCGGGTTGTCGCGCGCGAAGATCCAGCCCTTCGTGATGGCCTTGAGGAACCGCACCGCGGCGTCGGCGTAGGCGGGGTCGTCCTCCAGGCGCTGCGTGTCGGCCCAGATGGCGTCCTGCAGCATCGCGCCCTCGGTCTCCTCGTACGAGATGACGTCGAAGTCCTCCGGCTGGTACAGCTCGCCGGTCGCCGGGTTCACGACCTCGAGGATCTGCGCCCACTCGTTGTACGTCATCGCCTGGGCGGCGTCGACGTCCCGGTCGAGGAGGGCGTTCATCGAGAAGTCCTGGGTCGTGATCGACACCGTGGTCGAGTCGAGGTCATCTGCGGCCATCGCCGCGA
Organism: Microbacterium sp. Soil_C_42; assembly: GCF_057656735.1. Classification (NCBI taxonomy): domain Bacteria; kingdom Bacillati; phylum Actinomycetota; class Actinomycetes; order Micrococcales; family Microbacteriaceae; genus Microbacterium; species Microbacterium sp. Soil_C_42. The sequence goes on along the minus strand of NZ_JBDGJU010000025.1, from coordinate 30,353 downwards.
AGATCTCCCACTCGTTGCCGAAGCCCCATGAGCCGATCCGCTTGCCCTCGAAGTCCGCGACCGATTCGATGCCGTCGCCCTTCCACGACACCTGGAGCGTCCCCGACTTCTGGAACACCTGCGCGATGTCGGTGAGCTCGACGCCGGTGGCCTCGAGTGTGCCGAGCACCTTCGGCACCCACGCGATCGCGAAGTCGACGTCTCCCGCGACGAGGGCGTCCTGCGGCACGATGTCGCCGCCCGACGGGATGATCTCCACCTCGTCGAAGCCCTCCTCCTCGAAATAGCCCTTCTCCTGCGCGATGTAGTAGCCCGCGAACTGCGCCTGCGGCAGCCACTGCAGCTGCAGCTTGATCGACGTGAGCGGCTCGAAGTCCTCGCCGCCCCCTCCGTCGTCGCCGGAGTCACCGGAACCGGCACACGCCGCGAGCGCGAGTGCCGCGACGGTGAACACGGATGCCGCGGCCAGGCCGCGCATGATGCTGTGTCTCATTGCGTTCCTTTCGTGTGGTGCGTTGTCTTTTCCTCGGTTTCAGGATTCGTCAGGCCGACGTCCGCCTCGTCGCCAGCCGCTCCAGGAGCGAGGTGACGAGGAAGAACACGAGGCCGATGATGATGCCGCCGAGCACGTACGCCCAGGCGAGAGCGGCGCGGCCCGATTTCGCATAGGTCGCGATGGCCGTGCCGATGCCGTCGGCGGGGCCGCCGAAGTACTCGGCCACGAGCGCGGCGATGACGGCGAGCGAGCTCGCGATGCGCAGGCCCGTCATGAGGTAGGGCAGCGCGGTCGGAAGCGTCAGCACGCGGAACGTCTGCCAGCCGGAGGCGGCGGACGCGCGGAGCAGGTCACGGTGCACGGGGCGGGTCTGCCGAAGGCCCCGCAGGACGTTGACGAAGACCGGGATGAACGCGGCGATCATGGCCACCGCCTGCCGTCCGAACTGGCTGGAGGCGCCGAACATCGTGTTCAGGATGGGCGTGACCGCCACGATGGGGATGACGGCCAGCGCCGAGACGAGGGGAGCGAGCATGCCGTCGACGGGCTTGGCGGCCGCGGCGAGACCGGCGAAGAGCAGCGCGAGGAGCGAGCCGACGACGAGGCCGATCAGCGCATTCGTGGCCGTGATCGTCATGTCGTCGAGGATGATCGGGAAGCGCCTCACGAACTCCTCGGCGATCGCGATCGGACTCGGCAGCATGCGCGGCGCGGTGCCGAGAACGTCGACCCAGAGAATCCAGATCGCGAGGATCAGGATGCCGACCACGATGGGCGCCGTCCACTTCAGCCAGCCGGGCAGCTCGCGCTCAGCGGGCATCGGCCGTGGCGCCCTGCCGGACGGCTCCCGTGGAGCCGGGAGCATCGTGGTCGCCGCATCCGTCTCGGTCATGATTCGCTCGCCCTCGTGACGGGCGTGCCGTGGAGCGCCTCCCGGACCGCGGTGACGCGGTCGAAGAACTCGGGGGATTCGCGCAGGGCCTCGTCGCGCACGTCGCCGAGGCCCGTCTCGATGACGTCGGTGATGCGACCGGGACGCGGGCTCATCACGACGACGCGGTCGGAGAGGAAGACCGCCTCGGGGATCGAGTGCGTCACGAACACCACTGCGGCGGAGGTCTCCGCGGCGATGCGGGTGAGCTCGGACTGCAGGCGCTCGCGCGTCATCTCGTCGAGCGCGCCGAACGGCTCGTCCATGAGGAGCAGCTTCGGCCGTGCGGCGAGAGCCCGCGCGATCGCGACGCGCTGCTGCATGCCGCCGGAGAGCTGGTCGGGGTAGCGGTCGACGAAGTCGGAGAGGCCGACGAGCTCCGCGAGCTCCGCGATGCGCGCCGCACGATCCGCTTTGCCGGCGCCGTGGAGTTCGAGGGGAAGTCCGATGTTCGCCCCGACCGTACGCCAGGGGAGAAGCCCTGCCTGCTGGAACGCGATGCCGTAGTCCTGGTCGATGCGGGCGCGCTTGGCCGGCTTCCCGAAGATCTCGAGGGTGCCGCTCGTGGCCTGATCGAGGTCGGCGATGAGGCGCAGCAGCGTCGACTTGCCGCAGCCGGACGGCCCGATGAGCGACACGAACTCTCCGGCCGAGACCTCGAGTTCGACGTCGGTCAGTGCGACGACCTCCCCGGTCTGGGTCGGGAAGACCTTCCCGACGCCGGCGGCATGGACTGCGAGCTGCGTCATGCGGTCGCTTCTCCTCTGCGGTAGTTGGCGAGTCCGAGGCCGATGAGGGCGACGGAGCCGGCGGCGATGAGTCCCAGTGCGATCGAGCCGAACGTGGGACCCCACGGCGCCGCGGGGTCCGACGAGGCCTGACCTGCGAGCTGGATGAGCATGCGGCCGATGCCTCCGCGCATGCCGATCGACACCTCCGCGACGACGGCGCCGAGCACCGCGTTGGCGGCCGCGAGCCGGAGCGCGGGGAGGAGGTGGGGGACCGCGGCGGGAAGGCGGAGGCGGAACAGGGTCGCCCAGTAGCCGGCGGCGTAGCTGTTCATGAGGTCGAGGTGGATGCGGTCGGGTGACGCGAGTCCGCGCAGCACGCCGATGGCGACCGGGAAGAACGCGAGGTACGACGCGATGACGGCCACCGACAGCCACTGCGGCCAGGTGCCGCCGCCGCGGTCGATCTGGTTGCCGATCGCGTTGACGACGGGTGCGAAGGCGATGAGCGGCACGATCTGGCTCACGACGATCCAGGGGAGAAGCCCCCACTCGAGCAGCCGCCAGCGCTGCATCACGAGACCCAGCACCGCGCCCACCGCGACGCCGATCAGCCACCCGACGGCGGCGATCCCGAGAGTCACGAGCGCCGCAGCGGCGACCGAGACCCACAGCGGCGGGGTGTCGCCGCCACTGGTCGGGGCGAACAGCCGTGCGACCATGTCCCACACGTGCGGCATCGCGCGGTCGTGGGTGCGGGGCAGGAGCATGACGCCTGAGCCGGACTCTCCCGGAACCGCGCCGACGACGAATCCTTCGCTCGGACCGGCGAACTTGTACAGCTCCCAGAGCACCAGCACCGCGAGCACCCCGAGCGCGCCCCACCCTGCGGCGATCCATCCCCGCAGCTCGCCCTGTCGACGTGTCGACCACCCGACCGGCCTCATGCGGCCGCCGTCACTTCTTCGCCGTCACGTGGGCTGACAGCGCCGGAATCACCGTCTCGCCGTAGACGCGGAGGGTCTCCTCCTTGTTGTCGTGCTGAAGGTACCCGGCGAACTGGGTCACGCCGAGCTCGCGCAGCTGCTCGAGCTTGGCGACGTGCTCGGCCGCCGTCCCGAGGATGCAGAACCGGTCCACGATGTCGTCCGGGACGAAGTCGACGTGGTCGTTGTCGGACTTGCCGTGGGTGTTGTAGTCGTAGCCCTGACGTCGCTCGATGTAGTCGGTGAGCGCTGGGGGCACTGCCTCGCCGTGATGGCCGTACTTCGCCACGATGTCGGCGACGTGGTTGCCGACCATGCCGCCGAACCAGCGGCACTGCTCGCGCATGTGCTCCCAGTCGTCGCCGATGTACATCGGCGCCGCCACGCAGAATGCCAGCGACTCGGGGTCGCGGCCGGCGGCGGCCGCGGCATCCTTCACCGTCTTGATCATCCAGGCGGCGATGTCGACGTCCGCGAGCTGCAGGATGAAGCCGTCGCCCACCTCGCCGGTGAGCTTCAGCGCCATCGGCCCGTATGCGGCGACCCACACGTCGAGCTCGGACCCCCGGCTCCACGGGAACTGCAGCGTCGCGCCGTTGTGCTCCACGGCCCGCGAGTTGGCGAGCTCGCGGATCACGTGGATCGACTCGCGCAGCTCGGCCATCGTCGTGGGCTTGCCGTTGGTCACCCGCACCGCCGAGTCGCCGCGGCCGATGCCGCAGATCGTGCGGTTGCCGTACATCTCGTTGAGCGTGGCGAAGACGGATGCCGTGACCGTCCAGTCCCTCGTCGCGGGGTTGGTCACGAACGGCCCCACCGTGACGCGCTTGGTCTCGGCGAGGATCGCGGAGTGGATGACGTACGGCTCCTGCCACAGCAGGTGCGAGTCGAAGGTCCACACGTGGCTGAAGCCGTGCGCCTCGGCGAGCTGGGCGAGCTGCACCGTACGTGCGGCGGGCGGATTCGTCTGGAGGACGACACCGAAGTCCATGGGCTGCTCCTCAGATCAGGTACTGCGACAGGCCGCGCTTGAGGAACCGGCCGTCGCCCTTGGCGCCGAGGTACTCGCCGCCGTCGACGACGACCTTGCCGCGCGAGATGACGGTGTCGACGTGCCCGTCGATCTCGTAGCCCTCCCACGCGGAATGGTCCATGTTCATGTGGTGCGTACGACCCTCGCCGAAGCCGATCGAGGTGTGGCCGTTCGGGTCGTAGACCACGACATCGCCGTCGGCGCCGGGCTGGATGACGCCCTTGCGCCCGTACAGGCCGAACATGCGCGCCGGGGTGGTCGAGGTGAGCTCCACCCACCGCTCGAGCGTGATCTTGCCGGTCACGACGCCCTGGTACATGAGATCCATCCGGTGCTCGACCGAGCCGATGCCGTTCGGGATCGCGCGGAAGTCGTCGAGCCCGAGCTCCTTCTGGCCCTTCATGCAGAACGGGCAGTGGTCGGTCGACACCATCTGGATGTCGTTGGTGCGCAGCGCCTGCCACATGTGGTGCTGGTGGCCCTCCTGGCGCGAGCGCAGCGGCGTCGAGCACACCCATTTGGCGCCCTCGAACTGCCCCCACTCCTCGCTGAACGCGCCCAGCTGCTCCTCGAGCGACAGGTACAGGTACTGCGGACACGTCTCGCCGAACACGTTCCAGCCCTGGTCGCGGGCCCAGGCGAGCTGATCCACGGCTTGCTTCGCCGACACGTGGACGACGTACAGCGGGGCGCCGGTGAGGTTCGCCAGCATGATCGCGCGGTGCGTGGCCTCCTCCTCCATCTGCCAGGCGCGGGCGATGCCGTGGTAGTACGGCGCCTTCTTGCCGGCCTCGGCGAGCTGCGCCGCCAGCACGTCGATCGCCGGCCCGTTCTCCGCGTGCATCATCGTGAGCAGGCCGGTCTCCTGCGAGACCTGCATCGCCTTCAGCACCTGGGCGTCGTCGGAGTAGAAGACACCGGGGTAGGCCATGAAGAGCTTGAAGCTCGAGACGCCCTCGTCGACGAGGCCGCGCATCGCCGCGAGCGAGTCGTCGTCGACGCCGCCCACGATCTGGTGGAAGCCGTAGTCGATGGCGCAGTTGCCCGCGGCCTTCTCGTGCCAGGCGGCCAGGCCGTCCTGCACGCGCTCGCCGTAGCGCTGCACCGCGAAGTCGATGATCGACGTCGTGCCGCCCCACGCCGCGGCGCGGGTGCCGGTCTCGAACGTGTCGGACGCGTTGGTGCCGCCGAACGGCAGCTCCATGTGCGTGTGCGCGTCGATGCCGCCCGGGATCACGTACTTGCCGGTGGCGTCGATGACGGTGTCGACGGATGCCGCGACATCCGTTCCGAGAAGCTGCGAGCCGGGCGCGAGCACGGCTGCGATGGTCTCGCCGTCGATGAGCACGTCCGCTTCGCCCCGGCCGGTCGCCGAGACGACGGTGCCGCCCTTGATGAGTGTGGTGGTCATGTCCGCCCTCCTTACGGCTTCGCGATCTTCGTGTAGGAGTCGGGCCGGCGGTCGCGGTAGAACTGCCAGTCGTCGCGCATGTCGCGCACCATGTCGAGGTCGAGATCGCGCACCAGGAGCTCCTCGTGCTCGCCCGAGCCGCGCTCGCCGACGAAGTTGCCACGCGGGTCGATGACCTGGCTCGTGCCGTAGAAGTCGACGGCGAGGTCGCCGTACTCGTTGTCCTCACGGCCCACGCGGTTCGGCTGCAGCACGAAGTACCCGTTCGCGACGGCTGCGGCGGGTCCTTCGACCTCCCACAGCCGGTTCGAGAGACCGGGCTTCGTCGCGTTCGGGTTGAAGACGATGTGCGCGTCGTTCAGGCCCAGTTCGCGCCATCCCTCGGGGAAGTGGCGGTCGTAGCAGATGTACATGCCGATCCGGCCGACGGCGGTGTCGAACACCGGGTAGCCGAGGTTGCCGGGCCGGAAGTAGAACTTCTCCCAGAACCGGTCGAGATGCGGCAGGTGGTGCTTGCGGTACTTGCCGAGGATCGTGCCGTCGGCGTCGACGAGCACGGCCGTGTTGTAGTACACGCCGGTCTCGGCCTCTTCGTAGATCGGCAGCACCGTGACGATCCCGAGCTCCTTCGCGATCGCGGCGAAGCGCTGCACGATCGGCCCCTCCGACGACTCCGCGAAGCGGTAGTACTTCTTGTCCTGCGTGATCCCGAAGTAGGGACCGTAGAACAGCTCCTGGAAGCACACCACCTGCGCGCCCTGGGCCGCGGCGTCCCGCGCGAACCCTTCGTGCTTGTCGAGCATCGACTCCTTGTCGCCCGTCCAGGTGGTCTGCGAAATCGCCGCGCGTACCGTCGTCATCGTCTCTCCGTTCATGAACCGGCGGGTGCCGTGTTCGTCCGTCCCTCGGGCGGGGCGGGCGGGTCCGATCGATGGAGCAGCCCCGCTTCCCGATCCTGTCGATCCGACGTTTCCCGTCGGTTTCGGCCTGTGACGCGACAGTAAAGCCTTGCCCGGTGCGGCGCAATGGTCGGGTGGGCAGACCTTATGAATCGAGGGAACGGGATGCCGCAGATCCGGTCCGTACATCCCTCGAATGATCCCCGCCCGCGGCGGATACAGCGCGGGACGGATGCCGCGGCCCGAGGCGCTCGCGTAGCGTGAGACGGTGTTCCGCCGCCTGAAGACGTCCCAGATCGTCACCGACGTCGTGATCGCGGTCGGCTTCTTCGCGATCGCGTGGCCGGTCGAGGCCCTGGTGGCCTCCGGCGCGTGGTCGAGTCTGGGCCCGGTCGCAGACGCGGTGTCCGGACTGCTCATCGCCGCGCTGTTCACCGGCGCGCTGGCGCTGCGCCGCCTGTCACCGGCGCTGGCCCTCGGCATCGCCTGGGTCGGCGCGCTCGTGCAGATGGGGCTCGGGCGCCCGCCGAGCTTCGCGGACCTCGCGATCTTCGGCGTGCTCTACACGACCGCGGCCTACGGATCGCGGGTGGTCTACTGGGCGGGCTTCGCCTCGGCGCTCGTCGGGGCGCTCGTGATCACGGTGTACCTGTTCGCCGGGCCGCCGTTCGCCGGCGGCGGGCTGTCGTGGCAGACACTGCCGCTGGCGCTCGTCGTGCTCGTCGCGGGCGCGTTCGCGCTCGGGCTGTCGTGGACGATCGGCGCCCTCGTCCGCACTGCGGTGCGGGCGCGCGAGAACCGCGAGGCGCAGCAGCGTGCCGAGGCCGAGACCGCCGCCGAGCAGGAGCGCGTGCGCATCGCACGCGACATGCACGACGTGGTCGCGCACTCGCTCGCGGTGGTGATCGCCCAGGCCGACGGCGCGCGGTATGCACTCACGGCTGCGCAAACCGGCGAAGGCGACAGGAGGACGCTGCCCGATCCTGCGATCGCGACCGACGCGCTCGCGACGATCTCGACGACGGCCCGCGCGGCCCTCGCCGACGTGCGGCTGCTGCTCGGGCAGCTGCGGCACCGCCAGGGCGACGGACCGCAGCCCACGATCGCCGATCTCGAGGAGCTGTACGCGCAGGTGCGCACCGCCGGGGTGCGGCTGCGGGTCGACGTCGACCCTGCGCCGCCGGGCGAGCCCCCGGCGGCCGTGCAGCTCGCGGTCTACCGCATCCTGCAGGAGGCGCTCACCAACACGCTCCGGCACGGCGCGCCCGGCGGCCCCGTCGACGTGCGGCTGTCGTGGCTGTCCGACCGTGTCGAGCTCGACGTCCGCAACCCCGTCACGCCGGGTTCGCAGCCCGGTCGGTCGGGCCACGGCATCATCGGCATGCGCGAGCGCGCGCAACTCGCCGGCGGCCGGCTCGACGCGGCCGAGGAAGGCGGCGCCTTCACCGTCGTGGCGTCCGTTCCGATCGGGGGTGCCGGTTGAGCCCGCCCGTCCACGACCGCGGATCCGCGGGTGCGGACGTGTTCGGCGACACGCCGGGTCGCGGCATCCGTCCCCCGGCGTGCCGTGCCCGCCGTCCGCAGGTGCGGATCCGATGCTGTGCGCAGGAGGACGAACGGTGATCAGAGTGGTTCTCGTCGACGACCAGTCGCTGTTCCGCGCCGGCATCCGCATGCTCGTCGACTCGCAGCCCGACCTCGAGGTGGTGGCCGAGGCATCCGACGGTCGCGAGGCGATCGACGCGGTGCGCCAGTCGCGTCCCGATGTCGTGCTCATGGACATCCGCATGCCCGTCATGGACGGCCTCGCGGCCACGGCCGAGCTGCTCACCGACCCCGAGCCTCCGCGTATCGTGATGCTGACGACGTTCGACCTCGACGAGGCCGCCGCCCGCGCGATCCGCCAGGGGGCGAGCGGGTTCCTCCTCAAGGACGCCGACCCCGAGTTCCTCCTCGCGGCGATCCGCACCGTGCATGCGGGATCGGCCGTGATCGCAGCTTCCGCCACTCGCGAGCTGTTCGAGAGATTCGCGGATGCGGCGCCCCGGCCGGTCCCTCCTGCCTACGCGGACCTCACGGAGCGCGAGCGCGAGATCTTCGCCCTCGCCGCGCGCGGGCTGTCCAACGCCGAGATCGCCGCGCGCGAGTACCTGTCGGAGGCGACGGTGAAGACCCACATCAGCCGCATCCTCACGAAGCTCGGCCTGCGCGACCGCGTGCAGCTCGTCGTCTTCGCCTTCGAGCACGGCCTCGTGTAGCGCTCAGCGGCCCTCGAGGGCGGCGTGAGGTCATCCTCGAGATGTAGACGGATGCCTCTGGCGGGCGACGCGGGCGACACCCGGTCGTTCCTACCGTCGAAGCATGGAACTCTCATCGACCGACCTGGGCCTGGCGGCCCGGGTGCAGCAGCTCACCAAGACCTACGGAAGCGGCGAGAGCACGGTGCACGCGCTCGACGGCGTGAGCGTCGGCATCCGCCGCGGCGAGTTCACCGCGATCATGGGCCCGTCGGGCTCGGGCAAGTCCACGCTCATGCACATCATGGCGGGACTCGACGCCCCTTCGTCGGGGCGCGCGTGGATCGGCGACACCGACATCACCGGTCTCGGCGACCTCGAGCTCACGATCCTGCGGCGCCGCCGCGTGGGGTTCGTGTTCCAGGCGTTCAATCTCGTGCCCACCCTCGACGCGCTGGGCAACATCCTGCTGCCGTTCGACCTCGACGGCCGCCGGCCCACGACGCTCGAGCGGGCGCGCATCGACGGCCTCGTCGAGCGCCTGGGGCTCGCATCGCGCCTGAACCACCGCCCCCACCAGCTGTCGGGCGGCCAGCAGCAGCGCGTCGCGATCGCCCGTGCGCTCGCGACCGCGCCCGACCTGGTGTTCGCCGACGAGCCCACGGGCAACCTCGACTCGCGCTCGGGTCGCGAGGTGCTCACGCTCCTCGCCGCCGCCACGCGCGAGCACGGCCAGTCCATCGCCATGGTCACGCACGATCCGGTCGCGGCCTCGCACGCGGACCGCGTGCTCTTCCTCGGGGACGGGCGCATCGTCGCCGACAAGCCGCGTCAGAGCGCCGAGGAGATCTCGGCCTACATGCTCGCCTCGGAGCTGGGTGCGGGTGCCGCGGCGGTCGCATCGTGACCGCGATCGCCGAGACCGGGCGGATCCCGGGGCCCGCGGCATCCGGCCTTCGAAGCGCCGCCCCGCTCGGGTGGCTGCGGGAGCGCGGCATGGGCGCGAGCATCCTGGTCGCGGGGATCTCGAGTGCGTTCGGCGCCATCCTGCTGAGCGCGACCGGGTTCATCGCCGCCGTGCTGAAGGCGGATCCGTTCATCGGCGAGAGCGGCATGCTGGCGGCGGTGCTCGCGATCATGAGCTTCCTGCTCATCGGCGTCGCGGTGTACGTCGCGGCCATCGTCACCGCGAACACCTTCGCGACGGTCATCGCGGGGCGCACGCGCCGCATCGCGCTGATGCGGCTGATCGGCGCCTCGGCTCGCTCGCAGCGTTCCGAGGTCGCGCGCCAGGGGCTCGTCGTCGGCGTGATCGGCGCCGTGCTCGGGCTCGTCGGCGGCACCCTCGTGTCGTGGGCGGGCGTCGAGCTCGCCGGGGTCGCGTTCGGCATCGAGGACGTCGAGTACGCCGTCGTCCAGCCGGTGCTCGTGATCCCGGCCGTCGTGGTCGCGCTCACGACGTGGGCGGCGGCGTGGGCGGGGTCCCGGCGCGTGCTGACCGTCACGCCGCTGCAGGCACTGGGCGGCTCGGTCGAGGCATCCCACGACGCGTTCACCCGCAAAGGCGCACGCAACGGCGCGGCCATCACGCTGTTCGCGATCGGCGGGGCACTGCTCGCGGGCGGCATCGCCATCGGGCTCGTCTCCCCGCTCGGCGTGGTCGTCGCGTTCTTCGGCGGGATCTTCTCGTTCACCGGCCTCGCGCTCGGCGCGACGCTCGTGATGCCCCCGGTGCTGCGGCTCGTGGGCAGGCTCTTCGGGTCGTCGGCGACCGCGCGCCTGGCGTCGGAGAACGCGCTGCGCTACCCCGAGCGCTCCAGCCGCATGGCGATCGGCGTCGTGATGGGCGTGACGCTCGTGACGATGTTCGCCGTCGCACTCGAGACCGTGAAGGTCGTTCTGACGACGTCGGCCGGCGGCGAGGCCCCGCAGGAGATGACTGCGCTGCTCGACACGTTCGCCGGGATCATGATGGGGCTCGTCGCGGTGTCGGCGGTCATCGCCGCGGTGGGGCTCGTGAACCTCCTCACGATCGGCGTGGTGCAGCGCCGCCGCGAGCTGGGGCTCCTGCGCGCGCTCGGGGTCTCGACGGGGCAGGTGCGCCGAATGGTGCTGCTCGAGGCCGCGCACATCACGATCACCGCGACGATCACGGGCCTCGTGCTCGGCATCGCCTACGGCTGGGCCGGCGCGCAGTCGCTGCTGGGTGCCGTGCCGATGCCGCCGTCGTTCTCGTCGCCGACGCTGGTCGCGCCCGCCGTGCCGTGGCTGCCGGTGGCCATCATCGTGGTCGCGACGGCGGTGCTCACCCTCGTCGCCGCGGTCGTGCCGACGCGGCTCGCGACGCGGGTCGTCCCGGTGGCGGCGCTCGCCGACTGAGACCGGCGTTCCCCGGTCGTGGAGCGGAGGACGCTCCAGCGCCCGAAAGTCGAAACGCGCTGGGTCTCCTGGGAAGCCCGGGGCGTTTCGACTCGCTCGTTCCTCGCTCGCTCAACGACCGGGGGGACGGAGTGGGACCTGATGGAGGGGGCCGCTCGTTCCTCGCTCGCTCAACGACCGGGGGGACGGAGTGGGACCCGACGGAAGGGGCCGTGCGCGGCGTCGGCCTCGAGTTCGATCCACTCCTCACCGCCGGTGAGGTCGTCGGTCGAATAGAGGTCGGCGACCTCGCGCAGCGCCGTGACGAGCTGCGGTTGCGGCACGGCGCCGTCGCCCTCGCCGTGAACGTCCTGGCGGGTCGACATGACGGCGGCGAGCCGGGGCTGTTCGGGAGTGCGGGCCTTCCACAGCGCGTGCAGCGAGCGGGGTGTGGCGTTGCGGCTGCCGTGGTGACCGACCTTGTACAGGTCGATGCCGGCGAGTCGCTCGCGAAGCCGCGGCTCGTCCGTGAGCTGCTCGAGCGTGAGCCGCCAGTCCTCGATCTGCGCGTCGCCCGGGAACAGCAGCGACAGTCCCTCGATCTCCAGCAGCAGGATGATGCTGGTGTTGTTGAGGGCGTCGTCGAGGTCGCGCACCAGACGTGCCGCCGAGTGCGACCGCTGGTTCGCGAGGCGGTCGATGAGCCAGCGCACCGGACCGGGACCGTGTGCGATCGGGGCGGGGGCGCCGGCGTCGGCGGCCGAGCCGACGACGCGCAGTGAGGCGCCGAGCGCACGGAGCCAGTACTCCGGATCGTCCTCGCGCTGCTTCGCGACGCGCGGGTCCTGGTCCACCGTGGGCGGGCCGAGCACAGTCGCCCGCATCCCCGGCACCACGTCGTCGATGCCCGACTCCATCCCGGCGTGCAGGTAGCGGCCTCGGTCGCCGAGCGAGAGCTCGTCCAGCAGGGCGACCGCTTCGGCGTTCTTGAGCTGGTCCTCGGCGGCCGCCCTGACGTCGTCGTCGAGCCCTACGAGCTGGGTCAGCTTGGCGACGTGCTCCTGGGCCTGTGCGAGCAGCGCGGCGTACCGCACGGACGCGCTGGTGAGGCCGTTCGGCGGCTCGGAAGCAGCGAGGCCCTGGCCGCCGGGGGCGTCCGCGGTCGCCGACAGCTTCGGGTCCTCGGTCCACGACCGCAGCACGAGCGTGGGCGCGAGCTTCTTCATGATGGTCGCGCCCGCGTCGACCTCGAACCCCCGCAGGTGGTCCCGGTGGCGGTGGGTGACCACGAGCACGTCGAGCCGGCCGCCCGTGTGCTTCTCGATCAACGCGGCGACGTCGCCCATACGGCCGCGCGCCATGCCTTCGCGGGGTGAATGGCTCGTGCCGTAGTCGATGAGGATGTGCCGTTCGGTGCGGCCGTCGGAGAGCGGCTCGTCGTACTCGACGGACACCAGGAAGCAATCACCGAAGCCGACCTGGTACATGCGGACGCGAACGCGGATCGGCGTGCTCACCATGTCTCCCCGGAGCTCTGCTCGGTGCGGTGCAGCTCGGCGAACGTCTGCCCGCGGGCCGCCCCGTCCGAGAAGCCGAGGCGGCGCTTCGCGTCCATGCGGCCGGTGCGGGCGAGGTGGTCGAGCCGCAGCTGCTGGCGACGCCAGTCGTCGAGGCGCTTGTGGACGTGCAGCTTGAGCCGGCCGAACTGGTCGAAGATCAGCGTCCCGCCGCCGAACAGCTGCACGGGCGTGCTCGGATCGATCGCCGGGGAGAGCTGGAGCCCCGACTCCTCGGTGAACTCCCGCGCGGTCATGTCGGCCATCTGCACGTATGTGGCGACCGACTCCGGCACGATCAGTCCATCAGGACCGATCCGCTGCGTCGGCAGCACCGACTCGATCACCGTGTAGTAGTCGGTCGACACGTCGAGGCGGCGGGCGTTCTGCCAGAGGAAGCGCGACACCTCGTCGCGGTCGCTGCGGAGCCCCGCGAAGTTGATTCCGAGGTAGCGGGGTGGCAGCTCCGATTCGAGCACGTCGGTCACCCGGCCGGACGGGAGCTTGATGCCGGCCTTGGCGAACTCGTCGACCAGGAGCTTGCGGTAGCCGAGGTCGTCGTCGGGCACGACCTCGTTGTCGGCGAGCAGCACCGCGTTGAGGAGGTCGCCGAAGTCGAACTCGACGGGCGGCAGGTAGTCGAGGCCGCGGATCAGCATCGTGAGCAGCTGGAACGCCGCCTTCGCGCCCTCCTCGGCGGCCCGCGCGCGGTCGACGGTGACACCCTTGCCGGTCGCCGCCTCGCCGTTCGGCCGTGAGAACAGCGACTGCAGCCGCATGTGCCAGATGTCGATGAGCAGATCGAACGCGATCGCCACCAGCACCTCGCCGCGCCGGTGCGGCTCGAGGAAGTCGGTCCGCTTCGCCCAGTCGGCGGGCGGTGGAGTCAGCGCCGACTCCCGCAGCGCGCCGCGGCCCTGGGTCAGCACGCTGCCGATCTGCTCGGCGACGCGCGCGAGCATGTTCTTGCGCAGCGCCTCGGGCTCCACGTGGCTTCGCGGGATGCGCCCGCTCTTGTCGGGCTTGCCGAGCGCCTGCTCGATGACCGGGCGCATCGAGAACACCGAGAGCAGCGCCACGATGTCGGCGAAGCCCTCGTGGAACGCGGCCTGGTCGGGAAGGCTCGGCTCGAGGAACCGGCCCCGCAGTCCGTCGAGCACGGCGTGCGTCGTCTCGTGCACCACCACGTCGTGGCTGAGGCACGTGTAGATCGTGTCTCCGGTCGGGTCGGCGGGCGGCACGTAGCCGAACAGCAGTGCGCGGTCCTCGAACGAGTAGTAGGCGTTCGCCTCGGCGAACGCGTGCGGCACGAGGAACAGCTGGTGGCTGCGGAATCCCCACGGAAGCCGCCTGCCCAGCGCCGTCTCGAACGTCGCGAGCGTGCGCGCGGCGGTGGCGTACACATGCTGCGCGTGAAAAGCCCAGTCGGTGCGCAGCACGTCGTCGGTCGCCTCCGCGAAGTGGTCGTCCTTGCCGAGCGGCTCGTGCTTGACGTAGCGGCCGGTGGCGGTGTCGTAGTCGACCACGTGCAGGCGGGCTCCGCGGGGTCCGTCCTCCATGCGCGACCACGGCACCTTCACGTGGGCGGTGAGGATGCTCGCGTCGTCCCCGCTCACCGACGGATCCTGCGCGATGAGCCGCAGCGTGATGTGCGTGCGCGGTTCATCGGCGGGTTCCGCGAATTCGACACCGTCCGCCATGTCACACCCCCAGGGTCTACGGCTCCACAATGCAGCGACTTGCCCCGCTCTGGAAGAGGGTCGCCGCGCAGTCCTGATACCGAGGGGGTCTGGAGCGCACGGGGGCGCGTGAGCCCGGGGCTCTTCGAGTGCGCCGCGCCTGTGCTGACGGTGATCCCGCAGGCGTGATGATGACGGATGCTGCGGCCCGCAGCATCCGTCATCACTCGTCGTCGTGTGGTGCGGGGTCGTGGGCCCACGAGGGGGCGAGGGCGCGCACGCGGGCGGCGCGCCACTGCCACACGCCCCACAGCACCGGCCATAGGAGGGGCGCCGTCGGGCCGCCGATGACGAGGCGGTCGCGCCACAGCGTCTTGCCGGGCTGACCGGGCGCCGGCGACACCGCCATCTGGTGGTCCCACACGTCGAGGCTGGCGAGCGGGCCCGTGAGCGGGATGCCGCTGTCGCGGAAGATCCGGACACGGCCGCCGGGCTCGTCCACGGAGCGCTCGCTGACGTGGATGAGCTGCCTCCCCATCGGCACCGCGCCGAACGCCGACAGCTGCACCGGCACGTCGTCGCCGGGGGTCCACGACGTCGGCAGCCCGCTCGGCACGAGCGGGGCGAGGTCCATCAGCGGGCCGTAGAGCTCACCGACGGCGCGGGGCGAGTGCACCGCGCGCCACGCGGCATCGGCGTCGCAGTCGATCACGAACTTCAGCAGAATCCGCATGCGCTCCAGTGTCGCACCCCCCTCGCTGCGCGGCTCGGGCTTGCGCCCGCGTCCACATCGTGTGCTCTCGCCGAGAACACACGTTGTGCGCGCGCACGACGCGTGGTCTCGGTGAGAGCACGTGATCCGTCCGCGGCCCGGGCGCGGGCGCGGGAGCGGGAGCGGGCCCGTCCCGTCCGCGGCATGGGCGCGGGAGCGGGAGATGGATGCTGCCGCCTACGCTGGACGGATGCCCGGGAGTCCGTTCGACCAGCACCGCTACCAGGTCCGCCACGACTGGGGGATCGAAGGGCTCCGTCGCCTCGCCCGCGCGGACGTCGTCGTGGTCGTCGACGTGCTCCGGTTCTCCACGACGGTGACGGATGCCGCTGCCCGGGGGGAGAGCGTCCGGCTCGACGCAGATGCTCACGCGGTGTCGATCAACGGCGCGGCCGTGGCCGACGCGGCGGCGGAGTCCGGCGCCGTGGTGCTGCTCGGCTGCCTCCGCAACGCCGCCGCGGTCGCCCGGGCCGTGCTCGACCTCCAGCACGAGCGCGGTGCGCGCACGAGCATCGCCGTCATCGCGGCGGGCGAGCTCGCCGGCCGTGACGCCGGCGCTCCACTCCGGTTCGCGGTCGAGGACCAGCTCGGCGCCGGTGCGATCGTCGACGCGCTCGGCGACCTCGGCGTCGACCACACCTCGCCCGAGGCGGCGGCGGCGTGCGAGTCGTTCCGTGGGCTGCGCGGCGCCGTCCGGCACCTGCTCACGGCCAGCGGCTCGGGGCAGGAGCTCCTCGACCGCGACGCCCGCGACGAGGTGCTGAACGCGGCCGCGGTGGATGCCGCATCCGTCGTCCCGGTCCTGCGCGACGGGGCGTTCGTCGCGTACTGACGCGGCTCAGTCGCGCGGGGTCATCGCGGCCAGGCGCGTCGCGCGCGTGATCTCGCGGCGCGTCCACGTGAAGGCGTGGCGCTCGTCGAAGTGCGGGGCGCACTTCGCGCACGACGTCGGCCGGGTCGCCTTGCGGTGACGGTAGGCGACGTGCCCCGCGGGGCAGACGCCGATCCACGGCGCGAGCTCGGTCGCCGTCTCGCCGTTGTGCGTGGTGCCGCCGACATAGCCGATCTCGCGCGCGACGGCCTTCCACCGCGCGCCGTGGCCGGCGCGCGGCCCCGCCAGTGCATGGGCAACCTCGTGCAGCAGCGTCTGGTGGTTGGTGTCGTCGTCGTACCGCGCCGCGAGGTAGCGCGAGACGCTGATGCGCTTGTGCGTGTAGTCGCACAGCCCGGCCCGGCGCTTCGCGTTGTCGAACGCGAAGCTCCACGAGTCGTCGAGGTGGAGGGCGATGAGGGCCTCGGCCCAGTGCCGCACGCGATGCAGATCCGACATGTGCGCGAGACTAGAACGTATCTCCGACACTCCGGCTCAGGGTGCCCACCTCAGCTGGCGACGGATGCCGCGGCCCGGCGCCGGTCGGCGGCGTCGATGGCGAGGAGGGTCGACTCGAGCTGGTCCTCGGTGGCGCCGGACTCCTGGCGCAGGAACAGTGCGCGCTTGAAGTCCTTGCGGGCGGCCTCGAAGTCGCCGGCGTCGTAGTTGACTTTGCCGCGGTGCTGGTAGGCGAAGGCGCCGATGCCGGCCCAGCCCTGCCCGTCCGCCTCTTCGGCGCACGTGGTGAGCTCCTGTTCGGCGGCGCCGTACGCGCCACGGGCCTGCAGCACGGTGGCGTGCAGGATGCGGGCGCGCAGCAGGTCCTTGCGGGTGCCCGCCATGCGGGCGACGCGCACCGACTGCTCCGAGATGACGAGAGCCTCGTCGGGGCGATCGAGGACCTTCAGCAGCCAGACGCGCTCGAGCAGCGCCGGAAGACTGCGCTGATCGCCGATCTCTTCGAGCCGCTCCTGGCACTGGCTCGCGTTCACCTTCTCGCGGAGAGTGTCGGGATCGTACCCGCTGATGTAGCTCACGTCTGACTCCCTTCGCCGCGCCGGTGGCCTCTCCAGTGTGCCTTGCCGGTTCCCGGGACGCGGTCGTGCCACGCCGGGTCGCGGCATCCGTGAACCGTCAGCGGGTGAAGACGGATGCCGAGGGCTTGGGCGACGGCGTCGCGTCGGCGTCGGTGGCCACGCGCGCGCCGCGCGCGAACTCGTCGAGCTCGCGTCCTTCCGCGACCTTGGCGGGGTGCGGACCCGCGGCCATGAGGCGCGGGAGCCACTCGGTCGGAAGGGGCGCGCGGGATGCGGCGATCACGAGGTTGCCGAAGCGGCGGCCCTTGAGCGTCTGCACCTCGGCGAGCACGATCACGTGCTCGAGCACGGCCCGAACGGTCGCGACCTCGCGGCGGGCGAAGGCGAGGCCCGCGCCGTCGGCGACGTTCACGAGCAGCACGCCGTCGGGCGCGAGGAACCGTGCGGCCTCGGTGAAGAACTCCACGGTCGTCAGGTGCGCGGGCGTCTGCGCACCCGAGTAGACGTCCGAGACGACGAGGTCGGCGGCGCCCACGAGACCCGCGGGCAGGCGCCCGAGCGTCTCGCGCGCATCGCCGATGCGCACTCGGATCGAGGCGCCGCGGGGGAGCGCCAGGTTCTCGCGCACGAGGTCCCACAGCGCCGGCTCCAGCTCGACCACCTGCTGCCGCGAGCCCGGACGCGTCTGCTCGATGTACCGCGGGATCGTGAGCGCGCCGGCGCCCAGGTGGATCGCGGTGAGCGGCTGCCCGGGCATCCGCAGCCGGTCGATCACGGCGCCCATGCGGGCGACGTACTCGAAGTGCAGATGCGTGGGATCGTCGAGGTCCACGTGCGACTGCGGCGTGCCGTCGACGTCGAGCTCCCACCCGCCGCCGAACGGCGAGGGCACCACACGGGCGAGGGTTCCATCCGAGAGCCGGACGGTGGGGACGGATCCCTCTTCCCTCGCGCGCGCCATGCCCCCCACGTTAGCCGCATCGCCGTCGCCGCCGGTGTGCGGTTGACGGTTCTGCCCGCCGTCGGCGGAGCACCCTGCGCAGAACGCTGAACACGCAGCATCCGTATCCGCCGAAACCGAATCGAGACACAGGCGTAACCGACGAGAACGCCGCACCCGGGTAGCGTCGGAGCATCACACCCCGCTGAGGGCTTGCGCGCACCTCTGCTCCACGACGATGTGCAGCGGAGCCCACACGACATGGAAGGTGCACAGCACATGCTCCACACTGCGAGAAGGCGCTGGCTCGCCGGCGCCGCCGCGGTCGCCGTCGGCGCGATCGTCCTCACCGCCTGCGCGAGTCAGCGCGACGACGGCGGCGGAGACGAGCAGGCGAGCGACGTCGACTCGACGTTCATCTTCGCGGCATCGGCCGAGATCTCCGGGCTCGACCCCGCGATGGCAAATGACGGCGAGACGTTCCGCGTGTCGCGCCAGATCTTCGAGGGGCTCGTCGGCGTCGAGCCGGGCACGGCCGATCCCGCCCCCGGGCTCGCCGAGAGCTGGGAGCAGTCGGAGGACGGCCTCGAGTACACCTTCCAGCTCAAAGAGGGGGTGACGTTCCACGACGGCACCGACTTCAACGCCGAGGCAGTCTGCTTCAACTTCGACCGCATGAACAACTTCACCGGCGTCGCGGCGACAGAGAGCCTGTCGTACTACTGGGGCAAGCTCATGCGCGGCTACGCCGAGACGGGCACATCCATCTACGGCGGCTGCGAGGCCACCAGCGACACCGAGGCGGTCATCACGCTGACCCAGCCGTTCGCCGGATTCATCCCCGCGCTTTCACTCCCGTCGTTCGCGATCCAGAGCCCTACGGCGCTCGAGGAGTACAGCGCCGACGAGGTCGGCGGAACGGCTGAGGCCCCGGTGCTCAGCGAGTACGCGCAGGCCCACCCGGTCGGGACGGGCCCGTTCAAATTCGAAGAGTGGGCGGCGGGCGAGTCCGTGACGCTCAGCGCGTACGAGGACTACTGGGGCGAGCAGGGGCAGGTGCAGGAGATCATCTTCCAGGTGATCAGCGACACCACTGCTCGGCGCCAGGCGCTCGAGTCGGGCTCGATCGACGGCTACGACCTGGTCGCGCCGGCCGATCTCGACGCGCTCGAAGGGGCGGGATTCAAGCTCGTCAACCGCGAGCCGTTCAACATCCTGTATCTCGCCATGAACCAGGCGGTCCCCGAGCTCGCCGACGTCCGGGTGCGCCAAGCGATCGCGCACGCGATCGACAAGGAGCAGCTCGTTTCGCAGATCCTCCCCGCGGGCACCGAGGTCGCGCGCGAGTTCATGCCACCCGCCGTCATCGGCTGGAACGAGGACGTCACGACATACGAGTACGACCCCGATGCGGCCCAGGCGCTGCTCGCTGAGGCGGGCTACAGTGAGGCCAACCCGCTGACGCTGCAGTTCAACTACCCCGTCAACGTATCGCGGCCGTACATGCCCAACCCTGAGCAGATCTACACCAACCTGGCGTCGCAGCTCGAGGCCGTCGGCATCGTGCTCACGCCGGTGGGCGAGGACTGGAACCCCACGTACCTCGACCGCATCCAGGGTGGCGCCGACCACGGGCTGCATCTGCTCGGCTGGACCGGTGACTACAACGACCCCGACAACTTCGTGGGGACGTTCTTCGCCAGTGCGGGCAACGAGTGGGGCTTCGCGAACGAGGAGCTCACCGCGGCGCTGACCGAGGCCCGCGGCCTGCCGGGTGAGGAGGAGCAGGAGGCTGCCTACCTCGCGATCAACGAGCAGATCATGGAGTTCCTCCCGGGCGTCCCGCTGGCGCACCCGGTCCCGACGCTCGCCTTCGCCGAGCGCGTGACCTCGTACCCCGCCAGCCCCGTGCAGGACGAGGTGTACAACATGGTGGAGCTGAGCGAGTAAGGAGCGGAGCGGATGCCGCGGCCCAGGGTCGCGGCATCCGCTCTCGCTTCCCCGCCCGACCCGGCGGCGCGATTCGCGCGGCCCGTCCCCCGGAGAGAGCACCCGTGCTACGCACCATCGGCAGCAGACTGCTCCTGCTGATCCCGACCCTGTTCGGCCTGTCCATCCTGTTGTTCCTGTGGGTCCGCGCGCTGCCTGGCGGGCCTGCCGTCGCGCTGCTCGGCGAACGTGCGACGCCGGAGGCCGTCGAGCAGATCAACGAGCAGTACGGCTTCAACGAGCCGATCCTCGTGCAGTACTTCACGTGGCTCGGCCAGCTGCTCTCCGGCGACTTCGGCACCTCGCTGCAGACCCGCCAGCCGGTCCTCGAGGAGTTCCTGCGGAGACTGCCCGCGACGCTCGAGCTCGGCTTCCTCGCGATCATCATCGCCGTGGGGCTGGGCATCCCGCTCGGCTATCTCGCCGCACGCCGTCACGGCAGGACCTCCGACCACGTGCTCGTCGGCGCCAGCCTGCTGGGCATCACGATCCCCGTCTTCTTCCTCGCGTTCATGCTCAAGTGGGTCTTCGCGGTGCAGCTCGGGTGGCTGCCGTCCGAGGGGCGGCAGGATCCGCGCCTGGACGCGACGCATTACACCGGGTTCTATGTGCTCGACGGCATCCTCACCGGGGAGTGGGATGCCGCATGGGACGCCTTCCTCCACCTGATCCTGCCGGCGATCGCGCTGGCCTCGATCCCGCTGGCGATCATCGTCCGCATCACGCGCGCCTCGGTGCTCGAGGTGCAGAACTCCGACTACGTGCGCACCGGCGTGGCCAAGGGCATCTCGCGGAGCACCATCCGCAGTCGCTTCATCCTGCGCAACGCCATGCTTCCCGTCATCACGACGATCGGCCTGCAGGTGGGCCTCCTGATCTCGGGGGCGGTCCTCACGGAGACGGTCTTCGCCTTCCCCGGCATCGGCTCATTCCTCGCCCGCGCGATCTTCACGCGCGACTACCCGGTGCTGCAGGGCTTCATCATCTTCATCGCGATCGGCTACGCCTTGATCAACCTGGCGGTCGACGTGTCGTACAGCTTCATCGACCCGAGAGTGAGGGTCTCATGACATCTGCGATGCTTCCCCCCGCGCCCAGCGGCGGGCCCGTCGACGACACCTCCGTCGACGACAAGGAGCTGCTCGCTGCGAGGACCGGCGGCGGCGGGTTCTGGCGAGGCGTCTTCCGCCGCCTCCGCCGCAACCCCAGCGCATGGGTGGGCGGTGCCATCATCACCCTGCTCGTGCTGGTCGCCGTCTTCGCGCCGTGGCTGGCGCCGTACGGGCCGACCGAGCTCCCGGGTCAGCGCTACATCACGCCGACGCACATCCCCGGGCCAGGCGAGATCCCCGAGTTCCCGCTCGGCCTCGACCGCTTCGGCGGCGACGTGCTCTCCAAGCTCATCTGGGGTGCGCGCGCGACGCTCATCATCGGGGTGGTGTCGACGGCCATCGGCCTCATCGGCGGCATGATCCTGGGCTTCCTCTGCGGCATGTTCGGCGGCTGGGTCGACACGCTCATCATGCGGATCGTCGACATCCTCCTCTCCGTGCCGTCGCTCCTGCTCGCCGTCTCGGTCGCCGCGATCCTCGGGCAGACTCAGGCGTCGCTCATGATCGCCATCGGCGTCGCGCAGGTGCCCGTGTTCGCCCGTCTGCTGCGGGCATCGATGCTGCAGCAGCGCAGTGCCGACTACGTGCTGTCGGCGCAGACGCTCGGCCTGGGGCGCGGCAAGATCACGATGAGCCACGTGCTGCCGAACGCCGTCGGACCGGTCATCGTGCAGGGCACGTTGTCGCTTGCGACGGCGGTCATCGAGGCGGCCGCGCTGTCGTACCTCGGGCTCGGCGGCGACGTGCCGCAGACCGCGGAGTGGGGCCGCATGCTCACCTATGCGCAGCTCGAGCTGGCGGTCGCGCCGTGGCTGGCGTTCCTCCCCGGTATCTGCATCACCATCACCGCGCTCGGCTTCACTCTCTTCGGCGAGGCGCTCCGCGAGGCCATGGACCCGCGCACCCGCGCCCGCTGACCCTTCGACGGCTCAGTGACAGGTGAGACTGGTCGGGAAGCGGGTGGGCCTCGTCGCCGATCGTGTCGAAGCCGTCAGACCGCGATGTCGAGCTCGTTGCCCGGGATCGAGGCGAGCAGGCGCCGCGTATACGGGTCGCGCGGGTTGGTGAAGATCTCCTCGGAGGTCGCTGCCTCCACGAGCTGCCCGTCCTTCATGACGCACACGTAGTCGCTGATGAGGCGGACCACCGCGAGGTCGTGCGAGATGAACAGGTAGCTCAGGCCGTACTCGCGCTGCAGGTCCCGCAGGAGCGTCAGCACCTGGTCCTGCACGAGCACGTCGAGCGCCGACACCGGCTCGTCGCAGACGATGAGGTCGGGAGACAGGGCGAGGGCGCGCGCGATCGCGACGCGTTGCCGCTGACCGCCTGACAGCTCCGAGGGATACCGTCGCAGCATCGTGTGCGGCAGTGCGACGTCGTCGAGCAGCTGCCGCACGCGTGCGGCGCGGTCCTTCGACGATCCGCGCTTGTAGAAGTCGAGGGGCTCGGAGATGATCCGCTCGATCGAGAACATGGGGTTCAGTGACGAGTAGGGGTCCTGGAAGATCGGCTGCACGCGCTGGCGGAACTGCTTGAGGGCGCCTCCCTTGAGTGTCGCGACGTCCTGGCCGTCGAAGCGGATGGCACCGCTGGTCGGCTCGAAGACGCGCAGCACCATGCGCGCCGTCGTGGTCTTCCCCGACCCCGACTCGCCCACGATCGCGACGGTCTCGCCGCGCGGGATGGAGAACGACACGTCCTGCACGGCCGCGAAGTCCTCTTTCGAGCCGCGGACCTTGTAGATCTTGGTCAGGCCCTCGACCTCGACGATGTAGTCGGGAGCGGATGCCTCGGCCGCCGTCTCGGCGGGGACCTCGGGTGCGGCCACCTCGTGGCTGGTCACCGAGGCGGGGGCGGCATCCGTCGGCTCGACGGCAGGGGCGATGTCGGGCTCGGGCGTCGCGGATGCGACCGCGCGGAACACCTCGGGGCGCAGCCGCACGGCCGCGACCGACGGGGCCGCCTTGACGAGCGCCTGCGTGTACGGATGCTGCGGATCTTCGAGGATCTGCCGCGCAGGGCCCTGCTCGACGATGCGGCCACGATTCATCACCACGACGCGCGAGGCCCGCTCTGCTGCCAGGCCCAGGTCGTGGGTGATGAGCATGACCGACGTCCCGCGTTCGCTCGTCATCCGCTCGAGCTGGTCGAGGATCGTCTTCTGCACGGTGACGTCGAGCGCGCTCGTGGGCTCGTCGGCGATCAGCAGCTTGGGGTCGCACGCGAGGCCGATCGCGATGAGCGCGCGCTGCCTCATGCCGCCCGAGAACTCATGAGGGTACTGCTTGGCCCGGTCGGCCGCGTTCGGGAGACCCGCCGCGGCGAGAGTCTCGACCACCTTGCGGTCGACATCCTTGCGGGTGGCGAGTCCGTGCGCGAGGAGTGTCTCGGCGATCTGCGAGCCGATCTTGGTGACGGGATTGAGGTTCGACATCGGGTCCTGCGGCACGAGCCCGATCGAGCGTCCGCGGACGGTGCGCATCACGCTCTCGGGGGCGCCGACGAGGTCTTCGCCCTCGAACAGGATGCTGCCCTTGGTGACCTTGCCATTGCCCGGCAGCAGCCCGATGACCGCCATCGCGGTCGTCGACTTGCCCGAACCCGACTCGCCGACGATGGCGAGCGTCTCGCCCGCGGCGAGGTCGAGGTCGACACCTTCGACGGCGTGCACCGGCCCGTCGATGGTCTGGAAGTCGACGGCGATGTCGCGGACCTGGAGCAGCGGCGCTCCGGCCACGACGCGTTCGGTGGTTCGGGCCATGCGGTCCATCCTGCCCGGCGGAGTCGTTTCGCGCACCGATGCGGAGTCAGCCTTTACGGATCCGTAACGCGGACGCGCCCCAAGGTGCCGTGGATCCGTGGAGTTCCGCCGGCGGGCTGTCCGCTGCACGGCGGCAGTACCGTGGAGCAATGGCGGCGATCGACCTCAACGCGGACCTCGGCGAGACCGTCGACGGCGTGCCCACGGCCGACGACGAGGCGATGTTCGCGGTCATCTCGAGCGCGAACATCGCGTGCGGCGGGCACGCGGGCGATGCCGCGTCGATGCGCGAGGCCGTGGTCCGCGCGCAGCGCTTCGGCGTCGCCGTCGGGGCCCACCCGTCCTACCCGGATCGCGCGAACTTCGGCCGCGTCGCCGTCGTGATCGACCCCGCCGAGCTCACCGCGACGGTCGCCGAGCAGCTCGCCGCGCTTGCCGACGCCGGCGCCGACCTCCGCTATGTCAAGCCCCACGGAGCGCTGTACCACGCCGTCACGACCGACCGCGCGCAGGCGGACGCCGTCGCCCGGGCGGTCGCGGACCGCTCCGCGCTGCTCGGCCGGCCCGTGCCGGTGCTGGGCCTGGGCGGCGAGATCGCGAGGGCGGCGGCATCCGTCGGTCTGCCGTTCGTCCGCGAGGCGTTCCTCGATCGCGGCTACCTCCCCGACGGCTCGCTCGTGCCGCGCACGCAGCCGGGCGCACTGTTCGAGGACCCCGCGCTGGTGGCGGCGAGAGCCGTCCGCCTTGCGGACGAGGGCGTGGTCGAGGCGGTCGACGGCTCCCTCGTGCGCGCGGATGCCGCGTCGCTGTGCGTGCACGGCGACTCGCCGTCGGCGGTCGACATGGCCCGCGCCGTGCGCGCGGCGCTCGACGCCGCCGGCGTGGAGGTGCGGGCGCCGTGGTGATTCCGCGTGTGCGGCCGATGGGGGAGCGCGCGTTCCTGCTCGAGGTCGGCGCGCTGGAGGAGGTGCTCCCGCTGCACGCCGCGCTCGCCGCCTCGCGTCCGGAAGGCGTCATCGACCTCGTCCCCGCCGCGCGCACGGTGCTCGTGCGGGTCGACCCCCGGGTGCTGGCGCCCGCGGCCGCGCGCGCGTGGGCGCTCGGTGCGGCGACCGAGACCCGCGAGGCGACGGATGCTGCGGCCCCGCCCGTCGAGCTCGACATCGCGTACGACGGGGCCGACCTGGCCGACACCGCGCGCCTGCTGGGGGTCGACGCCCACGATCTCGCGCGGCGCCATGCCGAGGCGGACTGGCGGGTCGCGTTCACGGGCTTCGCACCCGGCTTCGGGTACCTCGTGAGCGACGACTGGGTCTTCGACGTACCGCGGCTCGATTCGCCTCGCACCCGGGTGCCGGCCGGATCCGTCGGACTCGCCGGTGTCTTCAGCGGCGCCTACCCGCGTGACACCCCGGGTGGCTGGCGGCTCATCGGCACGACCACGGCGCCCCTCTTCGACCCGGATGCCGCGTCCCCTGCGCTGCTCGCACCGGGAGCGCGCGTGCGGTTCCGCCCGGTGCCCGCTGCGGTGTCCGGTGGCGGCCCGATCCCGATCCGGGGCCGCCCGCCTGTCGCGAACGGTCGGTCGGAGCCGCAGGTGGTGACAGGTGAGCGGTTGCAGGCGGGAGCGGCCGGAGCGCCTGCGGGCGAGCGGGCGGCGGGTCGCGGCATCCGCGTCGCCGAACCCGGCCTCCTGACGACTGTGCAGGATCTCGGGCGCGAAGGCGCGGGCTCGGTCGGCGTCGCGGTGTCGGGGGCGCTCGACCGCGGAGCGCTGCGCACCGCGAATCGCCTGGTGGGCAACCCCGAGGGCGCCGCCGGGCTCGAGGTCACGATGGGCGGACTGCGCGCCGTGGCCGAGGCCGACCTGTGGGTCGCGGTGACCGGCGCGTGGGGAACGGTGCGGATCGACGGACGCGAGGTGGATCCGTACCAGGCGCACGCGTGGCCCGCGGGAGCAGAGCTGCACCTCGACTGGTTCGCGCACGGCGCCCGCGGCTACATCGCCGTGCGCGGCGGCCTCGACGCCGGCGTCGTGCTCGGGTCGCGCGCGACCGATCTGCTCGCGGGACTCGGGCCTGCGGCGCTGCGCGCCGGAGACCTCGTGCCCGTGCGCGACGACGCGTCGGCACCGATCCCGGTCGCCCCGCCCGGTGCATGGGGGGCGCCCCATGACGACGAGCTCGAGCTCGATCTGGCACCCGGGCCTCGCGCCGACTGGTTCGCCCCGGCCGCGCTCGCGACGCTGTACGACGCGGTGTGGACGGTCTCGAACCACGCCGACCGCGTCGGCGCGCGCCTGGACGGGCCCGAGCTGGCGCGTCTGCGCACCGGCGAGCTCGCGAGCGAGGGCATGGTGCCCGGCGCGCTGCAGGTGCCGCCCAGCGGTCGGCCCACGATCCTGCTCGCCGACGGCCCTGTCACCGGCGGCTATCCGGTGATCGCGGTGGTGGCCGATGCGAGCCTCGACCTCGTCGCCCAGGCCCGGCCGGGCACGCGCATCCGCTTCCGGCACGCGCGCGCGGGCGGCTGAGCCGCGCATCCTGGGCATCCCGGGCAACCGGCCCTGCCGACCCGAGGAGATCCGCGGAACCGAGGAGCGTCCGCGGCAGAACGCCCTCTGGTGTGCAGATCTCCTCGGATCCGCTTCGCGGCCGGGCGGGTCAGGCGCCGCCGGCTTCCAGCAGGTCGGCGGTCGCCCGCAGGATCGCGACGATCGCGGCGGTGCGCACGTCCGCAGGTGCGCGGTGCCCGTCGGATTCGACAGCGCCGGGCGCGGCGGCCGCGAGGGCGTCGTGCACCGATGTCAGCAGTCCGCGGGCGCCGAGATCGCCGGCGGCGGACAGCATCGGACGCTGCTCGTAGGTGTCGTCGAGCACGTCGAAGACGGCCGCCACGAAGGCGGCGTTGCTGAGGTTCGGCGTCTTCGCCAGCACGCCGAGGGCGGCCGTGGTGAACACGCCGTGGCCGTTGGTCTCGAGCGCGACCTGGTCGGGCTGGCAGGCGCTGATGAGCACCTCCTTGCCGTCGGCGCGGGGCGTCGGCGGCACCGCCGCGCGGTCGGTCTCGACCTCGACCACCCGCTTCCACGCGGCTGTGCGGAAGGGATCGTCCGGCGACGCCGCCCGTTCCCCGCGGAACGCCGCTTCTTCGCCGGCGTTCAGCACCGTCATGCGCGGCGTCGCACCTGCGGGGATCTTGCGCGACTCGAACTCGGTCGGCGTGATCTCGCGGTTCACCGAGCCGGAGTGGCACGAGTCGAAGAACAGCGTCACCGCGACACCCTCGGGGATCGCGTCCCAGATGGCGCCGAGATCGTCGTCGACGATCAGCTGCCCGTCGCGGAAGTCGACCGGGCAGAGGGCCTCGTCCTTCGGGCCGAACTCGTCGGTCTCGTCCCCGTCGAGATCGGGCACGAACGTGCCGTGGCCGGCGAACTGGATCGCGACGATGTCGCCGTCGCGGGCCGACGAGACCTTGTCGAGCATCGCGCGCAGGATCGCGTCGCGGGTCGCGTCGCCGTTGTGGATCGACTCCACCTGGAAACCTGCGTCGCCCAGCGCCTTGGCCCAGGACACCGCATCGGCGACGCAGCCGCTGAGCGGGTCCCTCGGGTACGCGTCGATGCCGATGCACAGCGCGAGCTTGCGCGGCGCCGCGCCTCGCGCGCCGGTCGGCTCGGGGCGGGGCGCCGGGACGAACTCGCCGACCTCGCGCGCCCGCGCCGGGAACACGGCGACGTGGTCCGCCTCGTTGCTGTCGGGCACGCCGACCACGCGCCGGGCGAGGCTCATCATGGTCTGCTCGTCATTGTCGAAGTCGCCGTGCGACGTCGCCTGGGTGCTGCTGCGACGCCCGCGGGTGACGGGGCCGAGGACCAGGCGCTCACTACGGTCGCCCAGGTACGCCATCGTCCGGCCGGAGCCGCGCAAGTGCTCCTCGACGCCGAGGATCTCGGCACCCTTGTCCGCTTCGAACGCCCGCGAGACGAGATACAGCAGCGACTTGCGGTACACGCCCGCGGTGTTGTCGCGCTTCTCGTGGTTCTCGTCCATGGTGAAGATCGAGAGGTTCTCGATCTTCCCGGCCTCCGCGAGCGGCAGCAGCGTCGCCTCGAAGGTGTCGATGCGCACCGCCGGCGCGAGGAACGTCACGGTCTTGACGCTGTCCACCCGGTCATCGCCCTCGAACAGCCGCGGCACGAAGTGCGAGTGATAGATCGAGCCCGCGCTGTGCCCGCCGATGTGCAGTTCGATGGCGCCCGCGTTCGCCGCCATGAACTCGCGCAGCGCGCCGGCCAGCACGAAGGCCCCGCCCGGGTCCCCGCCGTCGACACTGGGAAGACACGCGCCGGCCGAGTCGAGCTTCATGTCGTCCCAGAACTTGCGACCTCCGAGCACGCGGGCCGCCGCCTCGACCGCGAGGTCTGTGAGGTCGGTGAAGCCCCGCTTGCCCGCCTTGCCCCGGACGACGTCTTCGAGGGTGGTCTTGAACCCGCTCTCCCACACGAGGTGGATCGGGTACACCCCGTTCTTCTTCCACCAGCCGGTCTGCCGCTGCGCCGTCAGCAGGCCCGCGTCCTTGTCGGTGAGACCGCCGTGCGCCCAGATGAACACGGGGACCGGTGCGGGCGTCTCGCCCGCGGGCGCCTTCTTCGCCTGCTGGTCGACGAACGCGGCGAGATCCACCTCGATCATGCGGCGGACGTCGGCCGCCGTCGTGGCGAAGTCCGCCACGGTGCGCGGCTTGGCGACCGCGGTCTTGGCGAGCCGGCCGTCCTCGGTGTGGACGACGTGCTTGCGCAGCGCGGTGAGCTCGGCCGCCGTGAGGCTCGCGCCCCGGGCGGTCGTCGTGGTCTCGGGCATGGTGTCACGTCCTGTCTGCTGGGTGATGGTGGCTGAGGGTCAAGGGTGGTCGCCGCCGTCCTCTGCGGCGTGGGGCACGAGCCTTGCGCGCGGGTCGGCGAACACGGTGAAGGCCAGCGACGTGAGATCGCCCGCCGCGCGCGCCGCCTGCCGCGCCGCGAGGACCGCCTCGCCGACGGTGGCGTTCTCGCCGAGCGTGCGCCGGTAGAAGGTGCGGACGAAGAGCGCCGTGACGTCGTCTCGTACGGCCCACGAACAGCCGATGAACACGCCGACGCCGCCGCGGAGGAAGACCTCCGCGAACCCGCCGAGGCCGGTGGCGCCCGAGCGCAGCCGGCCGACGTCGCAGGCGCTGAGGAAGACGAAGGGGGTGGAGGTCGCGGCCGCGGTGTCGAGCTCGGGGAGATCTCGTCGCGCGTCGGCGTCGGTGTACGACGCCGACCCGTCGTCGTGGTCCTCCGAGAACGCAGCGAAGGCGATCTCCTGACCGAGCGGTGCGATGTCGCGCCACCGGCCGTGCCCCGCGAAGTGGAGGAGGTCGAAGCCGTCCTCGATCGCCTGGCGGAACTCGATCGGGTCGGCCGCGGATCGCGGTGGACCCGCGAGCAGGTCGCCCAGCGTCTCGATCTCCTCACGGGCGCGCGGGAGGTCGAGGCTGTGGTCGACGTAGTCGGGTGCGATCGCGACGACACGCGTGGGGTCCACGGGGATCACGGTGGGGCGCGACGTGCCGTACATCCATCGGGTGAGTCCGAGGTCACCGAGGAAGTAGCGCTCCGGATCGGGCCGTTGCCTGCCGACCGGCACGAGATGCACGATCTCCCAGGGGATGTCGAGCTCGCCGGAGGTCTGCAGCACCAGTTGCGAGATCCGGCGGCGTCGGCTCCACAGCAGCGCGTTGACGTCGTCGCCGAGGAGCTCCTCGGCGACCCGGGCCCCGAGGGTCCGCACGTCACGCCGGACCGTGTCGGCGGCTTCATCGGGGTCGTCTTCGACGGATTCCCGGAACGTCTTGCGAATCCTGGAGAGCTCCGAATAGATGCCTTCGACGTACGCGCTCTTATCGGGCAGCCGCACGGAGTTCTTGACGACGGTGCGCCCGATCTTCGCCGTCACGACCAGCTCCGATGCCCCCCGCGACATGGACTCGTCGATGACGAGCGTCGGGAGGTCGGCGATGCTGCGGGGCGGGGCTGCGACGGAGGCGACCGCGGTGCGCGGGTCATCGGCGACGATGCCCTCGACGTCGTCGTCGACCGCGACGATCGGCGTGCTCAGCGCCAGCACCGCAAGCGGCGTGACGATGGGCGGCTGCGTGAACGTGACGGTGATGTGTCCGCGTCCGGGGCCGTCGGGGACCAGCGCGAAGACGAGTCGACGCGGATCGGAGGCCTTCGCCGGGAGCGTGGTCGAGATGATCGACGGCGTGCCGTCGGCGAAGGCGAAGCCCCGCAGCTGCATGGCCACCTCGATCTCGCGCGCCGGGTCGAACAGCGCCGTGGCCTTCTTGCGCGCCGTGCCGGCCGTCGGGGCGAGATCCGCGAGCGACAGCCGCACGACCGCGTCGAACGGGACGCCCTCCACGACGCGCGCCGGCACCTCGGCGTCGACGTACGCCGGGACGGGGGCCGCTCCGTCGAGCCCGCCCGACGGTGTGGGCGCCTCGGGCGCAGGCGCCGGCTCTGCGGCCAC